>JAISZZ010000033.1 GCA_031284385.1 Treponema sp. | reverse complement strand
CAATCAACTTATCGCGCGGCAGATCCAAATCAATGTTTTTAAGATTATGCTCCCGCGCCCCCCTAATTATCAGCTTATCCATCCCATCAGCATACCGGAAAACCGGCGAGCGGCGGTAGGGGCGGCGGTGAATAGGTAAACTTAACCCCTGAAATGAACAGAAAAGAACGCCGCTGTTATTCAAAATTAATTGCATTTTCCATGTGTATGCGCTAAAATGCCCTTTAATGTGAATGTGTAGATATAGCGTGGGCGTTTAACGGTTTTGGGAACTAAACTAAAGTTGTTCAAAAATAAATAGAGTTGTTCAAAACTGAAGTTTTGAACAACTTCCGCTTAAAACGGCAAATGCTGCGCATTTTGCACAGCATTTGCTGCGACTTGTTCAAGAGCTTTAATGCAAAATTATTGCCCCGTCAAAACAGACACTTGTATAGAATTCTACATATATGTTAAACTGAAAAAGTATTCAATTACTCATGGGAGGGGAAAATGAATAAAAATATACTTAGGGTGAAATTTATGGTTCTGCTTTTTATGGCAGTCGTAATTTCTGAAAGTATCAGCGCTCAGGTTCACGATAAAGATTATTACTACGAAAGAGCAAATTGGAGAGTCTATAACGGCGATTTAGCCGGAGCCATCGCCGATTTGAATACCGTAATAAAATTTACTCCAAATGATTCAAACGTATACAACGCACGCGGTCTCATCTATGAAAAATGCGGTGATTACACGGCGGCGCGGGCGGATTTTGAATATGCTCTGCGGCTTAATCCCAGTTCATCGGAGGCCGTGCATAATTTATCAAATCTAAATAATAAAATGCAAAATGCAGGGCGGCAGGTAAATGTTACTGTCGATTCAGGATTGCGCTCAAGTAATGTAAATGCGCCGTCGCAAACTTATCAGACAACACGTATGTACACTGCGCCCATAACCGGAAACAGCTATACCTCCACGCAAAGAACGGCGGCGCCAATACAAAACGCGGCAATCTATCAAACGCCGTCCGCGCAGTCCGGCAACAATCAAGCTATAAGCCATGTTCCGTCAAATTCCACCACATATATTCCGGCAACAACATATTCAACATATAACACAAACAGCAGCTACCCTAGCCAAAGCGTTCAGACTCAGCGGTCAGCCATCAATTACAATCAGAATCAGTATGTGAATGACGGATATAATTATAATTATTCTTCAGCATTACCGCAAACGCCGCAAAGAACCGCCACTTTTACAACGGCGGCATACGGCAGACTTCCGGCATACAATGTTCCCTCGCAAAAATCGTTTATCGACCCAATAGCCGAGACTTACAACTCTCAAGGGATGGCTTTGAGCGGGTACGGGCGTTTTGACGAAGCTATTTTGCAATTTGAGGCCGCCATAAAAATATATCCCGGCTACGCGATAGCCTTCAACAACCGCGGAGTAGCGTTTGCCAATAAAGGCGATTTAGTTAAAGCCTCCGCAGATTTTGATCAGGCGCTGCGCATCAATCCATACTATTACGATGCACAAATCAACCGTGAACGTTTGCTTGGACGAATTGCTCAGCGTTAGTCAGCCGTCAATTACACCGGATGTTGACTGCCGGATGTGTGGGAATGGGGGGGGGGGGGTATCAATTATTATAACCATAAAACGTCCTGACATAACTTTTATTATTATGGTATCCGCTTCCGCTGAATTGCTTATACCGAAAAAACCGCGTCTCCATTCGACATTATCAAGCGGCCATTTAAGTCCAGAACTTTGAGCCTTCCACGGCCCGTTTCCGAGCGGAAATAGCGAAACAATGCTGCTTTTTTTGAGGTGATAACAAAAATCATTTGACGCAAGAAATATTTTTTCATTTGACGTAAACCAGCGGCAAGGAGGGTGTTCACGCTCAAACAGTGCGGTTATGGCCAATATATGATCAAGCCTGCCGCCGCCGCCGCCGGCGATAGTTATGCTGGTACACCCCTTTTCATAAAGAAAGTCTAACGCAAGCTCAGTGTCGGTGAAATCTTTATCGGGCGGAAAACGCAGCACACGATCCGGCGGGTACTTGTCAAGACGCGATATATCGTCAATCGAGTCCATGTCGCCCAATATCCAATCCGGCCTTATATTTGCGTTTTCTGCACATATAAGGCCGGAGTCGGCGGAAACAATAATGTCCATACTATCGGCAAGCAGTCCGCAAAAACCCGCGTCAGGCGCATCGCCGCCGGTAAAAACAAGACCGTTCATATTGAGTTTCTATATTACCCAATCCCAAAATTCATTTTGTTCTAATTCTTGATGTTCAATATTTTTCGACTCGCTTGCGCGTATTTGGAGCTCAGGATTTTTAACGCTTACGCGCGTTCTAGCCGGAACAGATTTTGTAACGAATGCATTACTGCCGATTACTACACCGCGTCCTATTACCGTTACGCCGCCAAGAATTGACGCGCCGGAATAAATCGTTACGTCATCTTCTATCGTTGGATGACGCTTTACGCCACGCAAAGATTGTCCGCCCCGTGTCGAAAGTCCACCAAGCGTAACGCCCTGATATATTTTTACATTGTTGCCTATGACAGTAGTCTCGCCGATTACAATGCCCGTACCGTGGTCGATGAAAAAATGGTTTCCGATAGTCGCGCCGGGATGAATGTCAATTCCTGTAATATTATGCGCGTATTCAGTCATGATACGTGGTATAAGAGGAATATTTAACAGATATAGTTCATGCGCCAGTCTGTATACCATTATCGCGTAAATACCGGGGTACGATGATATGATTTCATCCGCGCTATATGCCGCCGGATCGCCGTCAAACGCCGCGTCAACATCCATCGCTAGACAGTTTCTAATTTGAGGTATTCTCGATAAAAATATATTTACCAATTCTTCGGCTTGTTCCATGGCTTCATCATGAACAGACAGGCCGTCTTTACGGTGGTGCAGGGCTATAGCTATTTGTTTTGTCATATCAAAAAATATTTCTTCAACAAGTTCGCCCGTCTGATATTCAATAAAACTTTTTGTAATATATTTTTTTACAAAATAGCCCGGAAAAATTAACCGTCTAAGTTTTTCTATTATTTCTATCAATAATGAACGGTTAAGCTGATAAACAGAATCAACTTTAATTGTTTCTTCGATTTCCTCGTAGCTTTTTAACAGTGCGTCAACTAAATTTTTAATATGAGAGCTGCCCGGAATTCCGTGTTTGGATGTCATATCCGAATGTGTCAAAGCGTCAGCTTTGAATGTGCGGCTTTCTTTGTCCATAAAAATCCTACTGTGACGAGAGTGATACGGCGGACATTACACTGCCACCGCATCATCTCTCCGTTAGCTTGTAATAATCCACGCCAACTTCAATTAACATATAAAATGCCGGACTAAATCATTTAGGAACTGTGCATAAATAAAAATCACAGTTCCTAAACTGGCGGTTTAAACCGGCATAAGTTACTGCGGATCCATAGTTGTCTTGTAAACGCTGACAAGACGGTCATCCTGTTTAACGATTTCAACAATGACAGCCGATTTAATTGGATTACGGTTCTCGTCAAACGACAAATGGCCGGTAACATAATCGCCATTTATGGCCGTAAGCGCGTTTTTTATGGCCGTAGAGTCGAGCGAACCGGCGGCGGTTATGGCATCGCGTATAAGATACATTGAATCGTAACCAAGCGCCGCGAATGAAACCGGAACACTGTTAAATTTGGCCTGATACGCCTTCACAAAATTCCGCACCTTTGGATCACTTGAATCCGGAACGTAATGATTGGAATAGTATCCGTTCAGCATCTCATCCCCCGCGTTTTCCGTAACGCCATCCCAGCCGTCCGCCCCTACGATAGGCGTATTTATTCCCTGTGCGCGAAGCTGTTTAACTATCAGCGCGACAGTATTGTAATAATCGGGCAGATAAACTACATCGGGATTTGCGGCCTTTATCTTCGTTATTTGAGCGTTAAAATCAACATCGTTACCGATATACGATTCCGCGGCGACAACTTCCCCGTTCTGCCCCTCGAAAGCGCTTATGAAATTATCTTTTATTCCGACTGAATAATCGTTGCCGTTGTCGTAGAGAATAGCCGCTCGTTTTGCTCCTAGGTCTATTGCGGCAAAAAGTCCGCCGACACTGCCCTGAAACGAATCTATGAAACAGGCGCGGAAGATAAAATCTCCCGCCTTAGTAACATCTTCCGCTGTCGCGGCGGGCGCTATCAGAACAACTTTTTGAGCCTGAGCTTTTGACGTTATCGCCAATGTAGAACCTGAAGTCAGACTGCCTATAATCACGTTTACTTTATCTTTTGCCGTGAGTCTATTATACGCATTGACCGATTTTTCAGGATCGTTCTCGTCATCTTCAGAAATCAATTCGACCTTCTTGCCGTTAATACCGCCGTCCGCGTTGATTTCATCAATCGCAAGCAATATTCCGTTACGCGCTTCGGTACCGAAAACCGCCACGCCGCCCGAAAGCGGGAAAATACCGCCGATCTTAATCGTGCCGGAATCGTTTTTACATCCGGCAAAAAAGACACCTGCCGTCATTGCCAAACAGACAAAGATACCTATTCGATTTTTCATTTTTTCCTCCTGATGAGTAAAATTATTTGCATAAACATAAAACTAGCATACGGTTGAAAAAAAATCTACCGTAGCTTAAGCATTATACCGGCGGCAGCTCCCATGGCGATAAAAAATACGACAGGCATTTTTTTCAGCGTTATCAAAAGAAAATAAAAAATAACGAACAGTATACATTCGCAAGGTTTGAAAATTGGCTGCGCTCCCGCCGTGTTAGGCAGGCAAAGAGCGCGTTTTAGGATACCGTATCCGGCAAAAGCCAGCAAACCGGCGGCTGCCGGACGCAGGCCGTCGAACACGCTTTGGACAATGCAATTTTTTTTGAACCTCTCGTAAAAACGTGCGATTATTATGATAATCGCCACCGGCCCGGTTATGAGGCCGAGCGCGGCCATATACGCACCGGCTGGTCCTGCTGCGCGTAAACCGGTATAAGCGCCAAGATTTACGCCAATAGCGCCAGGAATAAGCTGCGCTACCGCGAACATATCCGGTATATTCGCCGCGTCAAGCCATGCATATTTACCGGCAAGTCTGTATATAAAAGGCAGTGTCGCAAGTCCGCCACCTATCGAAAAGAGGCCGATACTGACAAATTCAAAATACAGTAAAAAAACGCTCATGCGCCGCCGCTAGTGTTTTGCCTTCTAAAACAAATAAAACCTGCCAGAGCGGATGCCGCTATCAGTATGATGGGATTAGATTTCCAAATAAGAGAGAACGTGAAACTTGCAACACAGATGACCGCCGTTATCGCGTTTTTTAGTATACCGTGTTGTTTTTGTATCATCATGGCGACAAGTTTTACGACAGTCTGGGTTATTAAGGCTGCCACTACCAGCCGTATGCCGGCAAATGCGTGTTGAACAACCGTAATATCGCTGAAATTTTCAAGAAGCAATGCCGTCAGCGTAATGAGAGTAACGCCGGGAAAAATAAAACCAAACGTCGCAAGCACCGCGCCTACAATTTTCTTTTGTTTGTAACCCACAAAAGTAGCGATGTTTACCGCTATGATACCAGGAGTGATCTGTCCTATCGTGTAGTATTCTATCAGTTCGTTCATAGTGAGCCAGCCTTTAGCGTTCACTAGTTCACGTTCTAAAACCGGCATGATGGAATAACCGCCGCCGAAAGTTATCAGACCAATTTTAAGGAAAGTAAAAAAGATACGGAGAAAATCCCCCATAAGACGGCTAAATGCCTAGACAAAATTTGGCGGCGATACCGGCTGCCAGCGGTATGACAATATTGTCGTAATCTTCAAGCGGCAAAGCCTCGCAAATAGTGGCAGCCAACGCTGTTATAACGGATGCCTTTACATCACGGCAAACCTGCCATGACATTATCAATACGCTAAAAAAGCATGAAAAAGACCCCTCAACGCTCTTCCCAAGCATAAAGGCAGGGCGTATATGCCCAAAAACACGCCCTATCAGTGAAGCGAAACCATCCCCGAAAGCGAGTGCGTATATAGCGATTTTTGCGGCTTCCGCAGGCAGTAACAGTAACGCGGTTAAAGCACCAATCCCAAGCGTTACCGGTCCCAGCACGAAACGGTTTTTATCACGCGGTCTTGCCGCTTTACGGGTAACAGCCGAAAAAAACGGAACCTCAAAACCGGAAAGACGCAGACTTTCCAGATAAATATAAAAAATTATTCCCAATGTGAGCATCGCCACGGCAAAATCATGGCTTGCCGCAGCAAGCATAGGCGTTAGCGCAATCAAAAAATGAATAGCCTTTCTGACAAATTCGCTTTTAAATTCTTGAAATACAGGAGATACATCCTCTTTTGTGTGACGTACCCAAATCCCATTTACATTTTTCATTTATATACAATATAGCGGAGGGCACCTTATTTTTCAAGTGCATTGCCTAATAATTCAGGAATTCAAAGTATCAAAAAACCATGCTAAAATGGGGGTATGGACGGGGAATTTTTTAAGCAATTAATAGACAATTTTGGACGGATATGCGGGCAGATACCGGACAACAGCCGGCATGGGCACAATGAACGCTGCCGGATAGCCGGCATAGTGAAAAGCGCCTTCGGGGTCAGACCTTAGTCCGCTTTTTCTTTCAGCGCCGGTCACTGCCGGATTACCAGCGGAATATGAAAGAGAAACGGGGACGAAACAATTTGGAGACGGTGTTTGGGGTTACGACGCTGCCGTCGGATACATGGATACGGGCACAGATGGACAAGACAGCGCCTGAAAAGTTCAGCGGGATATTCAATACAACCCTGAAGATCGCGGACGAGTCGGGACTGATAGAGGGATACCGGGTACCGGACGGAGGGATACTGATAGCGCTGGACGGGGTATGGTATCACGCATCGGAAAACATCCGTTACGACCGGTGTCTGCACATGACCAAAGGCGGGGTAACCACGTATTACCACAGCGCGCCGGCCGGGGCGATAGTGAAACCGGGAAGCACCTCGGTGATGCCGGTGATGCCGGTGATGGCGGAAATGATCGGCAATGGGGACGGGGAGAAGAAGCAGGATTGCGAGCTTGCGGCCGGGAAACGATGGGTAACAACGTATGGGGAAGCGTACCAGTGGCTGAAACCGACCCTATTGGGGGGACGATTTGTATTCCCATGAGCCATTTTGCCGGCAGGTACAGGAAGCGGGATATAGTTTTATATTCACGTGCAAAGATCAGACGCACCCGTGGCTGGCGGAAACGGTATCCGTGAGTGAGGGAGAGGAGTAGAGGCACCGGGAATGGAAGGGGCGGCATCATGTGGTGTACACCTGGCGGTGGGTGAAGGGGGCGCCGATACGGTATGAGGACCGGTCTGGACGCCAGGACAATTTCTTTAGTGCGCTGAGATACATCTTCAGTCGTTTTCTCCATGAAAACTGGTCCGCCTTTATCCTTTTTGTCTGGGGGGATGAACCCGATGGATGATACTTTGAATTCCTGGATATTACCGACGGGATCTTGACCCAGTCCTATACCACCCCGTCCATCGCGGAAAACGCCGCCCCCGGCATCACCCGGTTCAGCCAGGAATTTGAGGCAAAATACGGCCATAAGCCCCTCGCCCACGCGCTTCAGGCCTATAGCGGCATGCAGGTTTATTT
>JAISZZ010000030.1 GCA_031284385.1 Treponema sp. | reverse complement strand
ATCTCTTTAGGAGAACACTAGCTCCTTCAGCCTTAACAGCTACTCGAAGAAATTCTATCTCATCTGAGGTAAGACTATACTTACTCTTAACTCTAAAATACTCATAAGGTGGTAACCCTCTAGCTTTGAACTCTCTCCTAATCAAAACCCTAATCGACTTTGGCTCTACATACTTAAAACATACATCAAACATGGAAAGACCTACCCGAGTCTGTTTACTAGTAAGAATATCACTATTCAATTTAAGAAAGTTAATAGTCTCATCTGTAAGAACGGGAAATAACGTAAAATTAAAATGATTTTTAAGTAAAGAGTATAAAGATTTTGCATTAAAGAATGAATATTCAGGAAAAAGCTCAACAAATCTCTTATAAATGGCTAAAAGCGGCCTAATCTCCCAAGAATATAAAAGTATCGGGTACACATTAAGCACAAGTGCAGGTGCTACAATACATAACCTATAATACTTACTGCCAATCAATGAACACTAGGGCAACGCTGATTAACTTGAGGCCTCGCCAACTTCGTTGGCGCATCATCGTTGCCCTATGTATTTGCTCATTTCATTGCGCAAATACGGCATTAAAGTAGCACCGATTGCGTCAACTACGTTGACGAATGCGCACTCGCATAAATCAGTGCCTCCCTAGACGGTAAACAGGCCACATTGCGAAAAAAACGGCAAAATGCCGCGCATTTTGCACAGCATTTGCTGCGACTTGTGAGAGAGTTCCTAATGTTCTTGAACAAGTCCAATGGCAAAGATGACAAAAATGATACTATGAAGAATGAAAATGATAATAGCTATCAATTGCCTCCATCGCTGTAGTGCAAACGGAAAAAAAGCAAGGGGAAATAAAATTATCGTTGCAAAGATTGCGGCTGTTAATTCATAAGTGATCATGAACGCTCCTACAGCGGAATATATGTTAAAAAATTTTAGAGGTTTTGTAATGAAAAATGATTTTGTGATAACCGCGACAGAAACTATGCGGAACTACGCGGCCAATGTCGCCGGTATTTTAAGCAAGTATCCTGATTTTTCCACGAAAAAAGATTTTAACGCGGTAACGGCGCTTGACGTAAAATGTTTTGCTGATGGCGAAATGGAAGTTGAAATATCAACATCCTTGCGCGGCAAGGATGTTATTATTTTTTCAAGCAGCGCCCGCAACGAGGCCGGTATTGATGCGAACAAGGCTAAACTTGAACTGTATCATACCATTGACGCACTTAAACGTTCCCGCGCCGAAAGAATAATTGTGTTCGAGCCTTATGTGTCCTGCGGACGCTCCGATAGGCCGCTCATGCGTAATTCGGTCGGGCTTTGGATTCATTTCAAGACGCTAATGACTCTCGGCGCGTCTCATATCGTAACATATCAATTACATTCTGATAAATCCAAGGCAATGGTGGATCCGGCATTGTGCGTATTTGACGATGTGCCGGTATCTATACTGTTAAAAAAATATTTATGCGACCAATATGTAAAAGATATTGAAACGCTTGAAAGTGTGGTACGCAATAATTGGGCGTTTTGTTCCGTTGACGCGGGAGGCGAAAAACTTACGCGGCGTTTTGCAAATGCGTTTAACGCACCGCTTGTAATAGCGCATAAACAGCGGGATTATTCAAAAGCGAATACAGTCGCCGCCATAAATATTCTGTCGGCTGAACCAATCGAGGGGAAAACGCTTTGGATTGTTGATGATATGGTTGACACGGGAGGTTCGGTTGAAAATCTTATTCTCGCTCTCGCAAAACAAAACCCCGCGGAAATTAACATTGTAGCGGTTCACGCCCCATTTTCACATCCTTCCCGTGAACGTCTCGCCGCTCTTACGGAACGCGGATTCTTAAAACGTATTATCGTTACAGACACTATATATTTTCCGCCTTCAACTCCGCGTGACTTTCCCAATTTACAAATAGTGTCGTCCGCCGAAATGTCGGCGCGGGTTATTAGTAAAATTATGTCTGACCAATCCATGTCCGATCTTTACAAAAATTTTAACGCAAACGAATACCTGCAAAATTTGGATTTATTTTCGATGTAAACCGGCGCGTGTGTATGGTAAAAACGGGCATTATAAATTAGCGGACAAGCGGCGCGTCATACGCGGCGCGTCAAACCGGCCAAAAAGTTTTTCCGCGTTATGCCGTACGGTTTCTTTTAGATTTTCAATATCGATTTTCAAAAGTTCTGCGGCGAGCGCGTAAGTTCCGCTTATCATGCCGGGATGCGCCGCCTTGCCGCGGTACGGCGCGGGCGCAAGATAAGGACTGTCCGTTTCCAGCAGCAAGCGGTCAAGAGGAATTGTTTTAATCGTTTCACGAAGATTTTGCGCGTTTTTGAAGGTAAGATTTCCGGCAAATGAAATGTAAAAACCAATATCTAAAAAGGTTTTTGCCTCGCGGATACCGTATGAAAAACAATGTATAACGCCAACGCTGCCGCTATGCGCCTTGAGCGTTTCAAACGTTTCCTCCGGCGCTTCCCTCGAATGAATGATGACAGGAAGCCGCTTGCGGCGCGCCAAATCAAGCTGAGCCTCCAACAGAGCCCGTTCCCCGCCCCCCGCTTCAGGGTTTTCACGCCGGTCAAACCCGCACTCCCCTACCGCAACAACGCTGCCGGCGGGAGCGCCGGTTATATCGCGCTCAAGAGCAGCCATCTGTTCCTCAATATTGACGATAGCTTCCTTGTGCGGCCAGACACCGGCGGCAAAACGCGTTTTTTCGAAGCGTGAAAAGCCCTCAATCCGTCCCGCTAGATCTCCCGCAATGGTTCCAATATCTATTATTCCCGCAAAACCGGCGGCGAACAACGCGGAAACAGTATTTACCGCTTCAATTCCCCGTTCATCAAGATACGAAAGATGGGCGTGGGTATCAAAACAACCCGCGCAGGCCGCATACATAGTGTCTTCTGTCATAATCACCGTAATTTTATTCGCAGTGTGGACTGCTCCCTCGCCGCAAAGTTTGCCGCATACGTGCGACTTCAAGGCGGGGAAGTCCATTCTACAAGGTACTTGATTCAAAAACTAGCCCCTGATATACTGTTATATAGTCAAGGGGATATAGCTCAGTTGGTAGAGCGATAGGTTCGCAATCTATAGGCCGGGGGTTCGACTCCCCCTATCTCCATCATCACCTGGATGCCATGTTTAAGAGCTTATCCGGGAATAAGGCCGGGATGAACCGGTATCAGATTTCTCCAAACAATAACCGCACAGGCAAACTCTACCAGTGCCTGGTAGTTCAGGGCTTTTTTCTCATACCTCAC
>JAISZZ010000193.1 GCA_031284385.1 Treponema sp. | reverse complement strand
AAATCAAGGCGCTCAAGCGTGTCTATGTGCGATTTTTCGCCGCGTTTCGCTAGAATTCCCGCGTGAACGGCGGGGTGCAGCGTCTTAACACGCCCGTCAAGGCACTCAGGAAATCCGGTGAGTTCTGCCGCGTCAATCACGGCAAAACCGGCATTTCGCAGAAAAGCCGCCGTTCCTCCCGTAGACACCAGTTCCCAGCCGAGCGCCGCAAGCGCCTCCGCCAAATCTGTAACTTTATCTTTATCATAAACACTGATAAGCGCGCGTTTTTTCATATAAAAATGCTATCGCGGGCAGTATGAAAGGTCAACAATGCGGCGGCGCTATTCCAAACGGTTTATCACAATACATAGATTTTGTATTATGAAGTATAATGGAGTCGTTCAAAAACTTCAGTTTGAACGTATTCCACTTAAAAACGGCTCTTGCCGCGGCAAAAGCCGCAGCTTGTGAGAGAACCGATAAGGTTCTTGAATAAGTCCAATTAGCATTTTGAGGCGCTTTCAGCGTCAATTAAATTTTTATGGGGTATATAATGTATAAAATCAAAAACTTTACGTTACTGAAATTATTGGCCGCGGTAACCATTGCCGCGTCAGTATTTTTTTGTTTTACCTGCGCGACAGCCGGCGCGTCTTACGGAGGATTCGATTCGAATGAAGCTATTCCATCGATGCGGGAACTTCGTCAGGGTACGCTGCCTAATGGCCTGCGGTACTATATCTATGAAAATCATAAACCGGAAGACCGTGCCTGTTTAACGCTGGCGGTTGACGCGGGCGCGGTATTGGAGGATGACGACGAGAATGGGCTCGCTCATTTTGTTGAACACATGGCATTTAATGGAACGGAGCGTTTTTCCGGCTCCGCGGTAGTGGATTATCTCCGCTCGCTGGGTATGCGTTTCGGCGCGGATGTAAACGCATATACAACGGCGGATTCAACAGTTTACGGGATAGAAGTGCCTGTTGAATTGGACAGCGCCGGGGTAAAGCACATTCCAGCAAAAGCGTTGGATATAATCGAGGATTGGACAAACGCCGTAACGTTTGCGCCGGAAGCCGTAAATGACGAACGGCGTGTGATTATGGAGGAATACCGTCTAAGGCGGCTGGGAGCGTCAGGCCGTATGCAAAAATTACTCTGGACAAATTTACTGTCCGGCTCGCGTTACGCGGACCGCGATGTGATAGGTTTGCCGGATATAATTGAAAATACCCCTGCGGAAATTTTAAAAAATTTTTATAAAAAATGGTACAGACCTGAAAATATGGCTGTTATATTTGCCGGTGATTTTGACGGCGCGGCGCTTGAAGACGGCCTGCTCTCGCGTTTTGATACGCCGGTTAACGGCGCGCCGTTTATTCATCCTGAGTATTCTTTGCCGCCGCCTGAAAAAAATAATATCAATGTAGAAATTTCAATCGACCCTGAACTTCAATACACGCAGGCAGTATTTTTTTACAAACAGAATTATATAAAAAATAGAAATACTATCGCCGAATACCGCGAAGATTTGATAAACAATTTAATATCAAAAATGTTTTCCGAGCGCTTTGAAGACGAGATATTGAATCCGAAATCGCCGTTTGCTGCCGCGGCGGCTGATTTTATGGAAATGGTGCGCCCTTCACGTTTTTACACTATGAATTTAGTCAGCAAACCCGGAATGACGGAACAAGCTATAGATGAGATGATGTTGATGAAAGAATCCGCAAGGCGGTACGGATTTACAAATACGGAAATTGAAAGGGCTAAAAAGTCTTTACTTTCAGATGTGGTAAAGCTCACCGCCGAAAAAGAAAAAATGGAGTCGCTTGTCTTTATTAGAAAATTAACTTCGCATTATTTGGACGGCGCTTCCATACCCGATTTTGATTGGGAACAGGATATGACTGAAAAATTACTGCCGGGTATAACTAAAAATGATATTCACAAAGCTGTAAAAAACTATTTTTTACACAATGATATTTTTATTTTTATTGCGGCTCCGGAAGCTGAATCCTTAACTATTCCTTCGGAGGATGCAATAGTAAAAAAAGTAAAAGCGTCTGGAAGTCTTAAAGTAAACAAACCCGGAGATGCGGTTTTTGATTCGGAACTGATGGATAAACGGCCTGAACGCGGCAGTATTGACGAGGAAATTATCCATGAGGATACGGGTATTGTTGAATGGAAACTTAGCAACGGCGCACGCGTGCTTCTTAAAAGTACGGCTAACAAAAATGACGAAGTTGAATTTTACGCGCTGGCACACGGCGGTATGACCGCCGCGCCTTTGGAAGATGTTATGTCGGCGGGAGCCGCTGCTGAACTGTTTAGCGCGTCGGGAATAGGCCGCTGGCCGCTGAGGGAGCTTAACAAAAAACTTTCCGGCAAGCAAATTTCTATTTCATTAAACGCAGGCGAGTTTACGCGGAGCATAGAGGGCTGGTCGAGCGTATCGGATATGAAGTCTTGGTTTGAATTACTGTACCTGATTTTTACTGAGCCTAGCATAAAGCCGGAAGCGTTTTCTGTAATAGTTGACGAGTACCGCACGCTGCTTTCCCAGCGTTCCCAAGATCCTGAAGCTGTATTTTTTGACGAGATGAAAAAAATAAAATTTGGCGGGAATCCGCGTTTTATGCCGCCTACCGTAGACGATATTTCCAAAATAGACGCGGAACGTGCGTTTGCTTTTATAAAAAAATGCCTTAATCCCGCTGATTACACTTTTGTAATTACTGGTAATGCCAATCCTGAAAATGTGATGGGGCTTGTTGAAACATATATCGCGTCGATTCCGGAAACAGAAAAATTTGATCTGGTGCCGCCGCTCTCGCCGCCGATTCAACGACCAGCTAAATCTGATTTTGTTATTCATAAAGGAAAAGAAAACAAGAGTTATGTTTATTCCGGCAGATTTATCTCTCAAACTTTTGACGAAAAAACGGCGGTAGTTTGCTTGGCGCTTGCAGAATATCTTGATATTACGCTGGTGGAATCTATCCGTGAAAAACTTGGTGGCGTTTATACAATAAATGCCTCGGCTTCTGTTTCGCCGTTCCCGCCTGATGGTGAACTTTATTTTGGAACGCTGTTTATCTGCGATCCGAACCGCGCCGTAGAATTGAATGAAGCTGTAGAAGCGGAGTTGGCGAAGATCGCTGCGGGTAATATCAACGCGGACACATTCGAAAAGGCGCGGAAGGCTTTGATAAAAAATTGGGAACAATCAATGCAAAGTAATAAATATTTGAGCCGGACGCTCGCAAATTATGACGTGATTTTTAATATTCCTGCGGAACGCTTGTTTAATCGTCCCGATGCTATCGAGGCTCTGACTTCCGCTGATGTGCAGAATCTTATGAAACAGATTTTGCGGCGCGGCGCCGTAACGATGATGATGTACCCGGAGGAACAGCCTTTGTAACGGTTTTTGAAGCGCCATAAGGATGCCTGAGAGTCCACAGCCCGGCTTATGGCGCTTCATAGTATCAACTCCAATGCAGGCGTTAAAGCCTATTTCATACATCAAAGCGCATATTACTGAGATTGTGGATTCGCGGCATCCGGTTATGAGCGCACAAAACGGAGATGCAAAATTGTTGTAAGGAACTGTAAAAAAATAAAATGCACAGTATTTTATTACAGTTCCTAAGGCATCGCGGCTGGTAGACATTTTTACAGATTATTTCCTAGACTATGACAATGCGCGTTTTTAAGAAATCATCTAAACTTGATGATGTTTGTTACGAGATACGAGGGCCAGTGATGGACGAGGCTAACAAGCTCGAAAAGGATGGTTTTCGCGTACTCAAGCTGAATATCGGGAATCCGGCGGCGTTTGGCTTTACCGTGCCTGACGAAATAATCCACGACATCATCATCAATATGCAGAACGCGCAGGGTTACTCCGATTCGCTGGGACTGTTTCCGGCTCGCAAGGCGGTAATGCACGATTTTCAGTATAAAGGCGTATTTGATGTTGATGTAGACGACATATACATAGGGAACGGCGTCAGTGAGCTGATAATGATAGCGATGCAGGCCTTGATGGACAACGGGGACGAGGTTCTTGTTCCCGCTCCGGATTACCCGCTTTGGACGGCGGCGATTACGCTCTCGGGTGGAAAGGCGGTTCATTATCTTTGCGATGAGCAGTCTGCTTGGAATCCCGACCTTGACGATATGCGCTCCAAAGTAAGCGCCGCTACAAAAGCCATCGTTGTGATAAATCCGAATAATCCGACCGGCGCGGTTTACGACCGGAAAATACTGGAAGGAATAGCGGAAATCGCACGTGAGCATGAGCTTATAGTGTTCGCGGATGAAATATATGAGCGTATCACCTACGACGGAGCGGTTCACACCCCAATGGCTTCGATTGACGGCTCCATCCTCACCGTTTCGTTCAGCGGACTCTCCAAAGCGTACCGCGCCGCCGGCTTTCGTTCAGGCTGGATGGTGCTGTCCGGCAACAAGCGGATCGCGGACGACTACCGCGAAGGACTCAAAATGCTCGCCAGCATGAGACTCTGCGCGAATGTGCCGGCTCAGTTTGGTATACAGACTGCCTTGGGCGGTTATCAAAGTATAAGGGACTTAATTTTGCCCGGGGGACGCCTGCTCGAACAGCGCGATACTGTGATGGATCTGATTAACCGGATACCGGGTGTTTCCTGCGTTAAGCCGTCGGGCTCTCTGTACTGTTTTCCAAAAATCGATACGGCGAGGTTTAACATTACTGATGACGCACGATTCATGCTTGACCTGCTGAGGGCAGAACACATCCTGCTTGTTCATGGAACAGGTTTTAACTGGCCTGCGAGCGATCACTTTCGTATCGTTTTTCTTCCCGATAAAGTGATGCTAACCGACGCGATAAGACGGCTTGCCCGTTTTCTTGAAACTTACAGGCAGGCATGAAAACATCCGCGTAAAATAATTTGATGAAATACCGGTATCGCATACAAATCACAAAAATAGAAGGAGCACCTCATGGAAAAACTGCTTAAAAAACCTGTAATCGTAATCGCCACTGCTGTGGTAATAACCGTATTTTTTGCCGCGCAGCTTCCGCACGCCGAGCTTGACAATAACAATATGCGGTTCGTGCCGTACAATGACAAGGCGCGTCTCGATTCCGCGTGGATAGATGATACTTTTGATTCGTCACTTTTTATCCTAATAGGTTTACAGCGAAAGTTCGGAACTGTTTTTGATGCGGAGTTCTTAAGCCTGATACACGATTTTTCGGAAAAGGTAGAAGAAATAGATATTGTGGGCAGCATAGATTCACTTATGACCACCGATTATATTTCAGGTGATGAGGAAACGATATTTGTTGAAAACCTTGTTCCTGACGATTTTACTGGAACGGTGGAAGAAATCGCCGAATTGAAACGCCGTATAAATTCATGGAACATTTACGATAACTCCCTCGTGTCGGATGATTTCAGCGCGACGCAGATATATGTGCCGCTAACAATAACAGCGGAAAACTCAAGCGCTCCTGAAGTTTCCGCTAGTTTTCTTAAAATTAGAGATATGGCGCAGGAACAGTTTGATAGTTTTGCGGAAGTTTATGTCGCCGGCATACCGGTTGTAAGCAGCGCGATAAACGAGGCAATGAGCGCCGATCTGAAATATTTGATACCGCTTGTCATAATCGTGATTTTAGTAATAGTGTATCTTCCGCTGAAACGCCTGTATTTTGTGATAATGTCCCTGTTGTCCGTGCTTATAGCTACGGTTTGGGCGGTAGGCGCTATGCCGTTATTTAACATAAAACTTTCGATAATCTCGACGGTGCTTCCGGTTATACTGATAGCTGTTGGCAATTCCTACGGACTGCATGTGATAGTGCATTACATCGAAGGTTCCGGAAAAGATTTTACAAATATGACGAAGGCTGAACATACGGCCTATGTGATAGAACTGGCGGAACTCACGCGCCGACCCATATTTCTAGCCGCCATAACCACGATGGTAAGTTTTATCGCGTTTTGCTTTACGAGCGTGATGCCAATAAAAGAATTCGGGGCGTTTTCCGCTTTCGGAGTGTTCGCGTCATTCATACTTTCTATTACGTTTATACCTGCCATTTTGATAGTACACGGACCTAAACATCTGGCAAAACTATCAAAGAAAAAAATATCTGGATATGTTTCGTATAACGATAAAATATCAAGACTGCTGATACGCATTACAAAAAGAAAATGGCTGATACTTTTTATAACTGTAATTATAATTGCCGTTTCTATTTACGGCGCGTCAAAATTGATTATTGACAATGTTTTTATAGAATACTTTAAGGATACATCGGACATTGTTAAATCCGATAAATTTATACGGCGCAAGTTTGGCGGGTCAAAAGTGATAAACGTGGCAGTACGCGCCGAAACCCCCGAAATTATTCTGCATCCTGATACTTTATGCGCGATGGACGGACTTTCGAACTATCTATCCGGCCTGCCTCTAGCCGGAAAAGTGATGGGTTTCAGCGATTTGATAAAACGCGCCAATCAAGTTTATAACATAGGCGTGGATTCGAATATAGAAATTGATGATAAAATGGCGCTGCTCGATAAGGCCGTGTCCGTGTCAAAAAATATGAACGCTAATCAGATGGTTTGGGAAATAAAAAAACTTGTTAATTATGAGGGCGCCTCATACTACGAAATTCCTTCCGATCCCGCCCGTTACGGAAAAGAGGACAAGGAATCGCTGGGGCGACTTATCGGAAACTATCTTTTAATGCTGGCAAGCGATGACAATGCCTATTCAAACGACCCGCTTGAGCCTACCGCGATAAAATCAACGGTAATGCTGCGGACTACAGGCCAGATTGATACCGGAGAAGTTACGCGGGAAATAAACGGTTATATTGACGCGAACTTTCCAAAAAATGTGGAAGTAACCGTTGGCGGCGCAGCCATAGTCGAAGGTTCAACCAACCAGTATGTCGTAAATTCCGTATGGGTATCGATGATAATCGCGTTCGTCGCACTGTTTTTCATCGTGTCATTCTTTAACCGGTCGGTTTTCGCTGGTTTAATCGGCGTAATTCCGCTGATAGCCCTTGTGCTTTTAAATTTTGCTGTTATGGGTTTTCTCGGTATCAGGCTGAATATAGCGACTGCGATGATTGCGAGCGTTTCCATGGGTATAGGCATAGATTACACGGTTCATTTCATGGAAGCGTACAAACGCGAGGCCGCAGCCACAAGCTATACGGGCGATTTTCTATTTAACGCTTACCGGACAAGCGGCATCGCTATCATTGCGGATGCGGTATCGACCGGATTGGGTTTTGCCGCGCTGATGTTTTCTCAATTCAAAACACTTGAGCAGTTTGGTCTTTTGATAACGTTGTCCCTGTTAATGAGCGCCGTAGTGGGACTTGTCATAATTCCGGTAATACTAAACTGGACAAAACCAAAGTTCGTGTTGAAATGAGACGGCAGGGCGTATGGCGTTTCTTTTTAACGTGAGTTCGACAGTTTGAAAAAAACGTTTTCAGGCGGGATGGGGAGGGGATACAATGGAACAGGGGCAGGCGGCTGCCGTGCCTTCCCGTCTCAAAATATCACCGCGACTCGCGTTACCAAAGTAACCGCACATGGAGAAGAAGCTTTCACTCCGCGTAACCGCCTGTTAACCCCGCCTCCGCGTACTGTTCAATCAGTTCTGGAATAGTAACGCGGCAGTTTGCGGGGCTGGTTGACGGAAGCGGCAATGCGGCAAGTTTTGTCCTGCCGTAACAGTGTTTCATATAAAGCGTGTACGCCTTGCGCCCTGTGGTATAAACGCGGCTTATTTTGGTTTGTTCAAGCAGCGGCAAAAAATCGTTGCATACCGGTTTTTTTATCCTGCTGTCGGAAGCCCCCTCAATCTCGCATGAGGCAATCACATCCCAAAGCGCTATATGATGTTTAAGCACGAGCCGCCGCCTGTCCTCTGTCGAAGCGGGAAACGGCTCATCGAAAAGCGCCGCCAGCACAGTCCAAAAACGGTTGCGCGGATGCCCGTAGTAAAAACCCTTCTCCCGTGAAACGGGAGAAGGCATTGTTCCCAAAACAAGCGCGGTACAGTCCGTATCGTATACAGGGTCAAACGGATGTATCAGCATTTGGATAATTCCACGACGGGTCGAGGCAGTTTCCGCGCGCCAGTCCCCTGAACTTCCAAACACTATTTCCGGCAAGCGGGCGGAGCGCGGCAATGTCGGCTTCTGTGAAATATGTCGCGGGAAGGCGCAGGCTGCGGAATTCATGCTCGATACCGGATGTCCTAATCAAAGAGGCGCTTCTTTCAACGGAGGCCGCAATGCCGCTGCGCCCTTTGTCCGCCATGATTTCAGCGTAACGAGCGGGCGCGATTTTCAGATCCATAGCTATATAATCAGGCCGCGTTTCCCGTGTTTTCAGTATTTTTTCCAGAACGCCGGGCAGTGTCCCGTTGACATCCAGTTTTACTGGCAAACCCAGTTTTTTGATATAGGCAATCAGTTCCGCCGCCCGCGGATAGAGGCTCGCCTCGCCGCCGCTAAGGACTACGCCGCCCAGCACGGATTTACGCTTGCCGATGTGCGAGAGCGCTTCGTCCAGCGGAATCAGCGTTTCGCTGCCGCGGTTTAAAATCAAATCCCCGTTATGGCACCAGGGGCAGCGCATATTACAAAATGGAAAAAATATTACGGCGGCGACTTTTCCGGGGTAATCAACCATGCTTGTTTTTTGAAATCCGATTAACTGTCCGCCGTCAAATAAATCACTCATAATCCAAAAATGTCCTGTCCATCTCTAAAAAACAATCCGTCAAAAAACGGTTTAACATTAAAAGTCCCTGTCCGTTTAGCGCGATTTTGCCGTCCCCCATCATGCCCTTCTCCCGCCACGCCAGAAGCGTTTGCGGAGCTAGGCTTTCTACAGTGCGCCCGAACCTTTTGCTGAACAAAATTTCGTCCGGGCCGTCAATGTAACGGAAGCCCATCAAAAAACTTTCTTTTATCAGCGTCAGGCGGTCAAGCCTTTCCACAAAAATCTGAGGGGCGGAGTCCGTGATATAGCGCGAAACACTGGCGCTTATCACGCGGCGCTCGCCGTATACGCCGCCTGCGTTGTCGTAAACCATCGTGCCTGACGCGGAAGTCCCCGCGCCAATCCATTGTCCCATGCGCCAGTAAACAATGTTATGCAGCGAGCGTTTACCCTCCCTCGCAAAATTTGAAACTTCATACTGAGCGTAACCGTTATTTTCCAAAATATTCCGTCCCTCTATCCAAAGCTTTTCCGCTTTTTCAGGCGGGGGCAGCGGCAGCTTTCCTGAAATAACATTTTTATAGAGCGGCGTATTTTCTTCAAGCGTTAAATCGTACAGTGATATGTGCGCCGGCCTGTAGCGCAGCAATGTTTCAATATCACGCGGCAATGCGCCCTCGTCTTGTGCCGGCAGTCCGGAAATAAGGTCGGCTGAAAAAGCGTCTTTATAAATATCGCTCAACAGCGAAAGCGCCGAATGTATTGCGGAAATTTCGCCCGTCCGTCCCACGGCGCGTCTCGTCTCCGAATCAAATGTTTGCACTCCGCAGCTTATCCGCGTAACGCCGCCTTCGGCGCAGACGCGCAAAAAATCCTCGCCGGTAGATTCGGGATTCACCTCGACAGTGAATTCGCAAACGCCGCGCCCTCTCAGAATCCGTCGCAGAAAATCAAGAAGCCGCCCCATCCGCCTTGCACCAAGCGCCGACGGCGTACCCCCGCCGATGTAAACGCTGTTTATTGTTGTTACACTGAATACTCTTATCTGAAACTCAATATCACGGCAAAGGCTGACAATATATCTATCCATCAACCGTTCATCAGCCGCAGCATCAACCGGAATCGAATAAAAATCGCAGTAATCACATTTTTTAACGCAAAACGGAATATGTATATAAAGTGCCGCCGTCAAATTCCTACCCCCCCCCCCCCCACACACACACCCAACACACACAGCCACACATTCATTGCTGGAAACAACCGTGAAACGGCTGGTAAACTCCGTCCAGCCTGTACACGAAAACTATCAACGCTCGCTGATATTTACATATTTACGGTGTTCCTGCACGCATTTGTACGCGGGGCGAATTATGCGGTTGCCTGCGACAATTTCTTCAAGCCGGTGGGCGCACCATCCGGCTACGCGGCTTACGGCAAATATGGGAGTGTACAACTCGGCAGGTATATCTAACATTTTATATACAAATCCAGAATAAAGGTCGACATTGGCGCAAATATCTTTTTTTGACCCGTGTACTTCATTGATTAAATCCGGTCCTATCTTTTCTATTAAACGGTATAATTCAAATTCTTCACTGACATTTTTTTCAACGGCTAACACTGCGGCTTTTTCACGCAGCATTACGGCGCGCGGGTCTGACAATGTATAAACCGCGTGTCCAAGCCCGTATATAATTCCCGATTTATCGTAGGCCTGACGTTTTAGAATTTTGACAAGGTACGCACGTAATTCCGCTTCGTTATCCCAATGCTTGATATTATGTTTAATCGACTCAACCATGCCTATAACTTTACAGTTTGCACCGCCGTGCTTAGCGCCTTTAAGCGAGGCAAGACCGGCGCTTATTGCGGAATAGGTATCCGTAGCCGCCGATGTTACAAGATGAACTGAAAATGTTGAGTTATTTCCGCCGCCGTGTTCGGCGTGCAGTATCAGCGCGAGATCCAGCAGCTCCGCCTCAAAACGGGTAAATTGTTGATCGCTTCGCATAAGAGAAAGTATCATTTCGGCTGTATTGAGTTCGGGATTAAGCTGATGAATTATCAAGCTTGATTTGTTAAAATAGTGCCGCTTTGCACGGTAAGAATACGATACAATCGTTGGAAACCGCGCTATCAATTCGATGCACTGGCGCAAAACATTTTCAACAGAAGGATTTTCCGGATCTTCGTCGTATGAATACAATGTTAAAACCGAGCGGGCGAGTTTGTTCATTATATCCCGCGAAGGAAGTTTCATTATTGAATCCTCCACGAAACCCTCCGGCAATATACGGTTTTCCCCTATCAATTTGGAGAATTCAGTGAGTTTCCGCGAGTTTGGCAGCTCGCCAAAAAGAAGCAGATATATCGCTTCCTCAAAACCAAAACGTCCTTCGGCGTAAGCATTTTCGACAATATCCTCCACATCTATCCCGCGGTAAAATAGTTTTCCGGGAATAGGCAGTTTATCATCCTCGCTGATTATGTACCCATGCACCTCGCCGACACGTGTAAGCCCCACAAGCACACCGGAATTATTTTCGTTTCTGAGTCCACGTTTGACGTTATACTTTCCGTATAAAGATGGGTCAATATAATCGTTCTCAGGAAATCCTTTTGCGTAATCACTGTATATATTCATAAAATCATTATTACAAATAATAGATAAAATAAATAGGTAGCTGCGCCGTGATCAAAAACTTTTAATAAAACCGCTCATACGGCGTGTATGTCGAAGTGAACGCGCTGTCCCCAATGCTCAGTTTTTGTGGTTCATCAAATATAATATCATCTATCCGCCATTTATTATCTTCAATGCGTATATAAAGTTCGCCGGATAATTCATTTTCGCGTCCCATGAAACGGAATAAAAAAGAAACGCTGTCGTCAATTTCATCACGGCCTCCTCCGATGCGGACTTTACGCGGCTCCACTTCAGTTATTTTCGTGGATGCTTCATTCATTAGATCAGGCCCTAAATTCTGAATTGATTCCGCGCTCTTGTTCTGTCTCATCAAATCGCGCAGAACTATACGCGCAAACGTGTTCGCGGCGGGAGATGCATCCCCGTCTCCTAGTTGTCCAATAATAATATCTGAGGGATAAATGGCGGATTTCTCGCGGCTCGGCCTCCTCAAGATTTCTGGAATTATTCCGCTAAAAGAAGACTGAGCACCGTCTTGAGCGAAAATCAGCGGCGGCATTATCAATACAAGCATTAAAAATAAATTCCACACGGAATTTTTTTTGAACATTCTCATTTGAGTATATCTTAACGTTTCCAGTTTTATTTTTCAATAGAGTTGTTTAAAAACAGCAAGATGCCGCGCATTTCGTACAGCAGTTGCACAGCAGTTGCTGCGGCTTGGGAGAGAACCCATAAGGTTGAACAAGTCACTATTAAGTATTTGCATTTTGGCATAAAATGAGCTATAAGGAATAATTATGAGTAACAATATGCAAAACTTATCCGCAAGTCTACAAAAACCGGATGCCGGGGCGGACAGGGAAGCTGTAGAAATTTACCGCCGCACATTGGCTTTTCTGCTTTCCGCAGTGGTGCGCGCCGCGCTTCCATACCGCAGTCTTTATATATGTCATTCGATGGGTAAAGCCTACTATTACACGTTTACGCATGGCCCGAAAATATCCGGCGATGAGATAATAAAACTTAAATCAGAAATGCAGCGTTTGATAGAGCAGGATATAAAAATATATACCCGTTCAATCAGTTATGGCGAAGCGTTTGAATATTTTACAAAAAATGAACAGAATGATTCCGCCATGTTAATAAGTCAGCGCGGAAATGCTTTCATAAAAGTAAATCAACTTAACGATTTTATGGATTTGTTCAACGGTCCGTTGCTTGCCAGCACCGGTTTGCTGTCGCTGTTTGACGTTTCATTGTATCATGAAGGGTTTTTACTGCGTTTTCCTTCCGTCTATGACAAGAACCGGTTTGAGGATTTTCCCGAAAGCCCGCAGATATTCGCAGCGTATGAGGAGTACAAAAAATTGGGGCGTATAACCGGAGTCCGCTCCGCCTGTCATATCAACAAATTTATATCTGATGGATCGATAAAAGAATTTATCCGCACGAATGAAGCGTTTCAAGAAAAAAAACTCGCTGTTATTGCCAATGAAATATATGAACGCCGAGGCAGCGTAAAATTTATTCTTATTGCGGGGCCGTCAAGTTCCGGTAAAACAACAACGGCAAAACGACTTTCAGTACATTTAAAAGTTCTTGGCATAGAGCCTATTCAGGTAAGTCTTGACGATTATTATCTTCACCCCGGCAAAGCGCCTAAAGATGAATACGGCCAGCCGGATTTAGAGAGCATTGAAGCGCTGGATGTTGAATATCTTAATAAACAACTGATGGATCTTCTTGATGGGAAGGCTGTTACCCTGCCTTCTTTTGATTTTAGAACATGCGTCCGCGCTGAAGGCAAAACCATTCGTTTGGGGGAGCGCCGCGAAGCGCTTGTCATTGAAGGCATACACGGACTTAACGACGCGCTGACACATCTAATTAAACCGGAAAATAAATTTAAAATATATGTATCCGTATTGACGCAAATTAACATAGACGATCATAACAGGGTGAGTGCCCGTGATAACCGGCTGCTGCGCCGCATCGTCCGCGACAATCAGTTTAGGGGAATGAGCGCCGCTCGCACGCTCGCGATGTGGGACAATGTGCAGCGCGGCGCCGAAAAATATATATTCAAATTTGAAAACAGCGCAGACGCGGTTTTTAACTCCGCCCTTGATTATGAGATACCCGTTCTTAAATGTTATGCTGAGCATTTGCTGCGTGGAATTATACCGGAAACTCCCGAACACAACGAAGCTAGGCGGCTTTTGAAATTCCTTGACAATTTCAACACACTGCCGCCGCATTTTGTGCCGGGCATCAGTATACTGCGCGAATTCATAGGCGGAAGCGATTTCAAGTATTAGAACCGCGCCGGCTTCCGCGTTCTGTCCGGTTCAATGTTTAGGGCAACCCCATTTTATTTAGCGGCCAGTACCGTAATAATGCCCTGCCGCTTATGAAAGCGGCAGGGACAGTCCCCCATGTGCGCGAGTCGTTTGTATTGGCGCGGTCGTCGGAAAGCACAAAAAATTCATCGTTGCCTAATACAATTTTTTCCATGTTGCCGGAAAACGGAAGCGCCTCGTCCCACAGCGCCGGCACGTTTGGAATGTTTATTTCATAAAGTTTGTTGGACAATTCAAATTCTGTAAATATATATTTTTCACCTGCCGGCTGTATGCGGAGAACATAATTATTCATAGAAATTGTATCACCGGGCAAAGCTATTACACGCTTTATAAATACCTGTTCGTCCATTCCGGGCAGCCCTATTTTATTTGCCGACAAAAATTTGAGCATTTTATCAAATGCCATTTTTAAAAGTCCGGAGCTTCTGCCGTTGTTTCTGTTTATTAAAACAACATTGCCGCGTTCCGCGGGAAGTGCATTAAAAAACGGCAAATCAGGAAGGATTCTTTTTATTCCCAGCGATGAAAATATAAAACGGTCCCCATAATTAAGAGACGGTGTCATGGATGTATTTTCTAATATACGCATGGAAAAGAAAAAATTTGTTATCAGCAAATATATAATAAATAACAATAAAACAATAAAAATTATTCCGCGTCTCTTGGCTGATAAATTTTTTTGATCAGCATAAGAATATTTGCGTGATTTGTTAAACATTACATTCCGCCTATTTTATGAAATTGACGCGGCCCGGCGGCCAATAAATAAATGAGCCTTTCCCCAAAATTCTGGCGGCACGTATCGAACCAAAATAACGCCCGTCATGCGAATTATCGCGGTTATCGCCAAGCGGCAAAACATGGCGCGGTGGAACATACCACCCTTGTACGCGGCGGGCAAGCTGTTCGCCGTAACGGTCCTCGTGCGGAAAAGCCGCGCAGCGGATCATAAGCCAATTAGTATTGAAAGCGTTCATGTCGCCGTAGCGCAGATTATTGTATGCCGCTACCGCGTCCAGCATACGAGGCGTAGGCTGAATCCCCATATCAATCCACGCCGCCGCCGCCCCCGCAAGTTCCAGATCTGGATAGGCGGACTCTTCGACAACCCTCGTAATATTATGCTTCCATCCGCGCCGGCTGTTGTACTCCCGCTCGCTTACAATCCTGTCCTCCCCGTTGAAACGTATGAACATTTCCCCGTTCCGGGAATAAAAGCGGTCTCCACCCATGCCTACGGCGCGTTTTATCAAGAAATGCGCCTTGGGATTCCCCGATTGGTCGCGGTCAATATCAACAAACGATATGGTCAACATATATATTATACGCTGCGCTATGTCAAAGGCTGTCCCGCGAGAATTGTAAGCAGGGTTTTCAAATATGATCACGTCATTACGTTTGGGTTTGACGGGACTGTTCAGTTTCGCGAGACCGGGCAGCAATTCCGGTCCGTAAACCAGTTTATTTACAAAAATCCGATCGCCTATCAAGAGAGTGTCTATCATCGAACCGGACGGAATCTGATATGCCTGTATCAGATACTGATTTACAAGCAGAACAACGCAGACCGCCCAAATGAACGCTTCTATCCAATCAATAATAGGATTTTTTTTTTGCTGTTTTTCCCGTTTTATCCGCTGTTTTCTACGATGGCGGGTCAAATAAGCCTCAGTTATAGATTGAACCGAATCAAAGAAACTGCCGCCGTCCACTTTTTTAGTTGTCATCTGCAAAAACTTAGCTTTAAACGCTTGTTTTGTCAAGAAAGACAGCGCGAGGCGAATCATTTTCCGCTTCCAGCTTATAGACAAAACCGGTTAAACCGTTACAATAAAGAGCAAGGCTGCCATACTCCGCCGCGGATGTATTGCGGTTTGACACATTGCGGCGCGCCGGATTGTCCAGCAAACCAAAGACTAGGTGAGGTTATATACCATGCTTCTTGCAAATAAATTGTCTTTCACGCGAATATTTTTCGCGCCGTTCTTTTTTATCGTTTACAATACTGCCCGGCGTTTCGGCGAATATACGGAAATCATTCTTATTGCCCTATTTATACTGCTGATATTCGTGGAATTTACAGATTTCCTTGATGGATATTTCGCACGTAAATTGAATCAAGTAAGCAATACCGGAAAATTGCTTGACCCCTTCGCGGACGCATTTTTGCATATCAGCATTTTTTTCTGTTTCGCGATGGCAGGGATAATGCCGGATTTTCTATTCATACTCATTTTTTACCGCGAATTCTTTATGCTGTTTCTGCGTATGCTTTCGATAAAAAAAGGTGTCGCCGTCGCGGCTCGTATGGGAGGCAAATTCAAAACGGTGCTGTATATAGGCGCTTGCTTCTACACGCTGCTTCTAGAGATACTGAGCGCAGCCGGCATCACGCAGCCGGAACTTCCGCTAAAAACCATCCTTGCCGCCGTATTCTACCTCTGCGCCGCCGCATCCTGCCTGTCTTTCGCGGATTATCTGATTCAATTCCGGCGATTGTCCAATGCCCCGCCCCGCTAAAGCGAGAGTGGTTATGGCGAACCGGCGGCAATCAATGAACCTCCCCGCCGCATGGCGCAAACAAGTTTGCTGCGGGTAATAAACTGGACTTTACGAATAAATTATCTAACTAAACCTCTCTAAAAATCCGATATTCAATTATGCGGTTCAATATTGGCTTTGCGGCAAACAAACGAGTGCCGCTTTGTATATATTTTATTCTTGCTATGGCAGGACTTTTCTTTTGCAAAGCGCTTCTCGCGGACGATGAAATAATTCATGTCATAAAAAGCGGCGAGACAATTTATGGTCTGGCGCGTGAATATGGCGTAAAGGTTGAAGAGATTCTATTCATAAACGGGATAGATGACGCCCGGAGGATTCAGAGCGGGCAGCGTATTAGGATTCCGGCCACTCCTTCCATGGTACCGCCGATAAATCCTGACCCGAACGCTCCAGCGGTGGTTTTGTACAGGGCGCAGAAGGGCGATACGCTGTTCGGAATCGCTCAAAGAAACAATATTTCGGTGGACGGGCTTCTCGGTTTGAACAACCTTACCGGAAGCTATGTTTTAAAAGCTGGCGATGTGTTAAAACTGCCCGTTACGGCCACTGTAGCCGTTAAACCGGCGGAACCTGTGATCAGAGAATCCCAACCGCGCACGCCGACTGCCGCGTCTGAAACTGTGAAAACTCCCGGTCCTTATGTTGACCTGTCGCTCACATGGCCGATCAAGCCTAAGCAGGGCGCTTATATGACCGGAAAATTGAGCGGGGTCGCTCTGGTCGGGGAACAAGGGGAGAGCGTGTTTTGCGTTTATCCGGGAACAGTTCTTTCCGCTATGCCTTACCGCGGGTTTGGGCGCGTTGTAATAGTAAAGAGCGCCGAAGGTTATCTGTATGTGTATGGCGGCTGTGAGCGCTTGCTTGTTAAAGCTGGAGATTTTGTTACCAAAGGAATGGAACTCGGACGACTTGGCATAGACTCCATGTCCGGTCAAGCGGCGCTGTTTTTTATGGTTTACTATAACAGCAATCCGGTTGATCCTGCGATGGCGCCTAGAGGCTGATGCCCGCTGGTTAAAATCTTCGTTTCGTAAATGAAACAGTTTTTATTGCGTGATGAGCCGGATGAAGGAAAGCCGGTTCGTCTGAGCGGAAACGATTTTCATTACCTCGCGCATGTGCGGCGGGTGCGGGTTGGCGATGCGTTTGACTGCCGTGCGCCTTCCGGCAAACCCGCGGTTTTGCGGGTAATATGCGTAGAAAAAGATGTCATTCTGGCCGAATATACCCCAAAAACCTGTGAAACATCCTCGCAAACGGCATTTCCGTCAATAATTCTGTTTCAAAGCATGACAAAAGGGGCAAAGATGGATATTATAATCCGTCAGGCCGCCGAAGCTGGAGTTACGGAGGTAGTGCCATTTTATTCCGAACATTCTTTGCCGCGTAACGTTTCAGGAGTTTTGAGCGTGGAGACGGAGCGCATCGGACGTTGGCGGCGTGTACTGAAAGAGGCGTGTCAGCAAAGCGGCTCGGCAACGGCGACCACTGCCGCGCCGCCTAAAACTTTTGATGAAATTCTGAAATACTGGGAACATCTTAAAAGCCGGACTGAAAAAACGCTCGGACTACTTGTCCATGAAATACCGCTTGAAAAAGGTGGTTTTCACCGGTATCTTAATACGATACCGGAGTTAGTTGTTTTGGTAGTCGGGCCGGAAGGCGGGTTTTCGCCGTCTGAGGCCGGGGCCTTTGTTGAGGCCGGTTTCAAACCTGTAATTCTTGGTGATACTATTCTAAGGTCGGAAAGTGCCGCATTTTACTCAATAGCGGTTGTCCGGACATTGATTTATGAGAGGCTAACTTGGACAGCGACGAATCAGTAGATGTAAAACCTGTTTGCGAAAGAGTGGAATTCCTCAAAGTTCCTGTTGATATTGTCGTCCGCGATGATTTTGAAAGTGTTATTTTTGAGTTTTTGAAACGCAAAAAAGGCGAAAATATCATTCTTCTATCTATTTGGGACCTATTGCGCGCACGTAGAAGCGGCGAATTCCGCAATTATTTACAGAATGCGGCGTTGGTTGTGCCAATATCAAAGAGCATAGTCAGTGGAATACGTTTTCTTACGGGTAAAACGCCCATAAGGTATATGCCTTTTGACTTTGCGGTAAGCCTTTTAACAATATTAGAGCGCCGCGAACTCTCTGTTTACCTGCTTGGCGGAAAACCTTCGGTTCTTATCCACGCGGAAAAAAATATCAAGGAAACATTTCCAAAACTTCGTATCATAGGGCGTTTTCCGGGCCTGATAAAAAAACAGACTGAGGATACCCTGTTACAAGTAATACGTAAATCCGCCCCAGATTTGCTGATGATAGGGCAAGGCGGCATACACGGCAGGGAGCGCTGGGTCGCGAAAAACACGCACCGCCTGAATTCAGGTATGCGTCTTTGGTGCAGCGATCTTTATGACGTATTTGCGAAGCGCCGCAAGCGTCCCTCCCACGCGATCTTTGACCGTGGGCTCGAATGGATGTTTTTTTGCCTCAAAAATCCTCTACGATTTTTTAGGGTATTCTCGTACATACGTTATATCTTTTTGTTGTTGTTTTATAAACTGTCGAAAAAAAATGTCCAAAAACAATATCCCGAGAATTAACACTATCATCCACTGATTACACGAATTGTTATGAATAGATTTGAGCATGAAAGTCCGTATTCATAAAAGTAAAACTGCTAGAACTGTTCAAAAACTTCCGTTTTTGAACAACTTCCGCTTAAAAACAGCAAAATACCATGCATTTTGCACAGCATGCATTTGCACAGCATATGCTGCGATTTGGGAGACAACCCATGAGGTTGTCGAACCAATCCACTGTTTTCGTACTTGCATATTTACAAACATTGTACTAATATAGCAAATATAGGCGGTTAGAATCGCCGTAAAGAAATTTCTTGGAGGAAATTTATGAGAATGAATAAAATGTCTTTTGCCGGCATTATCGCGGTTTTCGTGGCGGTGAGCTGTATATTTGTCGCCGGCTGTAAAAAGTCCGACAACAAAAAGGGCGACAGTAAAATTGTTGTTACCTTCGCTGGAACCGAAGCGCCTTCGACCGGACAGAGCCGCATGATGCAGGAAATCGCCGATGAATTGAATAAGACGGGGCGTTTTCAGGTTGACGTACAGGTAAACGGAGCGCTCGCAAACGACACGGACAATCTTGTAACACAGGCAAAGAGCGGGGTACCGCTTGTTGTACCGTCAGACCCCGGGCGTTTGGCCAGCCAGTTCAATATTCCTGACCTCAATATCCTTATGGCACCTTACATACTGACAGATATAAATGTTCTCGAAAAACTGCCTGAAACTTCAATTTTCAAAGAATGGCAAACACAGCTTGAGGCTCAAGGAATTACATTTGTCGCGGATATGTACAACGGGTTCCGCAGTTTCTACACGGTAACGCCAGTTAAAACAGTCGCCGACCTCAAAGGTCTGCGTATACGCGGTTTTGGTAATAACATCGGAAAGGCGCTTGCCCAGTACCTCGGTTTCGCGAACATCGGTATTCCGTGGGGTGAAGTGCTGCCCGGTATACAGCAGAAAACGCTGGACGGCTGTGAGGTGCAAGTCGCTACCGCCTATGGTTCCGCCATTTATGAAGTTACTAAACAGCTTGCGCTGACCAAACATTATATGCTTCAATCCGCATTTGTTTGTTCCACTGCCCTCTTAAATAAAATGCCGGAAGCGGACAAAGATTTTTTTATCGAAACGATTCAAAAAGCCGCCAAAAAATACGGTGAAATTATCGCCGCGGAAGAAATCGAGTACTACAAGCAGATGAAAGATAAGGGCGTTGTTATTAACGAAGTTAATATAAAAGAATTTGAAGACGCTATTGCCCCGCTCTATGTAAACAATGATCTAGGCTTCTCCAGCGGACTCAAAGATAGACTATTCGAAGAACTCGGCCTTTAGATCAAAACGCCGGTCATCAGGCGATTAACACTCGCCTGCGGCATTTTGTATTGGACCGTGCGGCTACTGACCAATGCCGTAGTCTATGCTTTTGCCGTTCCGTGTTATGGTTTTACAGTATTTGTCCGGAAATTACGATTTCCGGACAACCTATTAAGCGGCGGTTTCAAATAAAATTTTGGAACGCCCTATCAAGTTCGACGGCGATTTTTTCCCGCTGAACCCATGCTTTTGGGGGAATTATGCGAAAAGTGTACCAATTTCTTTGTAAAGCTGAAGTAGTAGTTTGCGGGACAGGTTTCATATTCCTTGTCGCGTTAGTTTTTTTATCCGCTATTTTACGTTTTTTCCGTGTATCGATGTCATGGAATATTGATTTTGCCATGTTTCTGCTCGCTTGGACGGCTTTTTTAGGCGCCGATATAGCGTGGCGCAGCGGTCAACTTGTCGGTATTGATATAGTAACTCGCCGCCTGCCGCAAAACATTCAAAAAATAATAGAAATCCTGATATATGCTATCGTATTTTTCGCTCTCGTTTTAATAGCTGTTTCTGGCATTAAACTCGCCGTTGCGGAACGGCTCAGGATGTATCAATCTATACCTATTCCATATTCACTTGTTTCGCTCAGCATAGTCGTTACTGCCTTGTCAATGATGCTGTCAACCATAATCAAGATACGGCGTGCCATATCGAAATTTAATGATGAAAAAGGAGGGGTAAAATGACATTGCTTCTCATTAGTTTTGTTGTTTTTCTTGTGTTGGGAATGCCTATCGCCTTTGTAATAGGACTTGCTGGTTTCGCGTATTTTTCATCGGTGACTCACCTGAACTTTCAAACCGCGACCCAGATGATAGTGGCGCAGAGCCAGTCTTTCGCGTTCCTCGCGGTGCCGTTCTTCATTTTTGCCGGCAACCTGATGAACGTGTCCGGCATCACCAAGCGGTTGCTCAGCCTTGCCCGCCTAGTGACACGGAGAATGTACGGCGGCACTGCGCAGATAAGCGTCGTGATGAGTACGCTGATGGGCGGTGTTTCAGGCTCCGCGACAGCGGATGCCGCGATGGAAACGCGGATACTTGGGCCGGAAATGATGCGGATAGGCTACAAAAAAGGTTATATCTGCGCGGTAAACTGCGTTACGGCGCTAATCACCGCCACGATACCGCCTAGCCTTGGCCTTATCATCTTTGGTTTTGTAGGCGAAGTATCAATCGGCAGACTCTTTGCCGCCGGCATTGTACCCGGTATTTTGATGATGTTATTTTTGATGGCTACCACAACTATCACCTGCCATATCAACAAATTCGACCCGCCCAAAAAAGATGCGCCCCCATTGACCGGCATGGAAATCGCTGAAAATCTAAAAGAATCTATCTGGGCATTGCTTTTTCCCGTAATTCTGATTGTCGGAATCCGCTTCGGCGTGTTTACCCCATCGGAATCGGGCGCGTTTGCCGTTATTTATTCGATACTGATAGGAAAATTCGTGTATAAAGAGCTGAACTGGCAGAATTTTAAGGAAGCTCTAATCACTACATTGAAGGATAACGGCGCGATCATGCTGATAATAGCGATGTCCGGCCCCTTCAGTTACGCAATAACATGGGTAAAACTCCCCGTAGCTCTCAGCAATTTGATATTCGGAATCACCACCAACCCGCAGGCGCTTGTGCTTATCATGCTCGGTTTTCTGTTTATAACGGGAATGTTTGTTGACAGTAACGTGAACTTCCTGTTATTAACGCCGATTTTCCTGCCTATGGTAAAGGCGGCGGGCATAGATCCGGTGCATTTCGGCGTGTTGATGGCGACAATCGTTACGCTCGGAGTAATGACTCCTCCGATAGGTTCGGCGCTGTATACGGTCTGCGGTATAATCGACTGCCCGCCTGAGGAGTATACGAAGTATTCACTGCCATTTATGGGAGCGGTGCTTCTGGAAATAGCGATACTGGTATTCCTGCCCGGCTTGGTTTTGTGGATACCTAACATGATTTTTGGCACATAAGTTGGAGGTTTTTATGATGATGGATGAGATTCTTACAAAAAAAATTGGGGATTCTGCCCTTGTTGCCGTGCTTGTCATTGATAACGCGGTAGATGCCGTTCCTTTGGCAAAGGCCTTGCAGCGCGGCGGCATAGGCGCGATAGAGCTGACGCTGCGTACTCCGGCGGCGCTTGACGCGCTGGCAAAAATAAAGGCGGAAGTGCCTGAAATTACGGCGGGCGCGGGAACTATCCTCACGCCGGAGCAGGCCAAAGACGCTAAAGATTGCGGCGCCGC
>JAISZZ010000152.1 GCA_031284385.1 Treponema sp. | reverse complement strand
GTTACCGTTTCATAGTCGGTTATGTAATTTTTACCCTCCGTAAACTTCCCCACATTCAGCTTGTCAATGGTTATGCCCTGATCATCTACACGGTATTCAATCTTTCCCATAGACGATCCTTTTGAAAACGGGTCGAGCAGTTTGACCGTTCCCGGTTCAATGCCGTCTGCGATGGGTCTCTCAAAAGAAATATGCAAGTCGCCGTCTTTGCGCCGCCTCATTGCCGCAGGATACATTTGAGTAGGCTGTACGTTTTTTAGTTCTTTTGAGAGAGGGTCAGGCTTCGGGTTTAGGGCAAAATGGGTTTCCGCTGCGTCCTTCAAAGAATCGTCATCTACATATTTATCTAAACCTGCTTTTTTTAATAATGAAAAAGCCTCTTCTGGGGAATGCGCCTTGTTAAAAACGTCTCGCGCTTTGGTGCCCAGCGTCCGCGCTTCTGATGCGCTGACTACGGATTTGAGCGCAACGCCCGGTACATTTAAGGCGAGGGCGAGGACGGCGCCGCCTTTGCCTGAGTCAATTATTGATTCTGTTCTCCGCTCTATTTCGTCCCAGTCAACATTATGATATATGGCGTCGCTTTTGAATGCGGCAATGGTTCGCATTACGTTCCCCCAGTAAGCCTGCCCAATGAACCGGAGGCTGAACGAGGCGGTTGGGCAGATATTGAAACTCAACCGTGAAAAAAAGTATGGTGAAAAAGCCTCCTGTCAGGAGGATGGTCAGGCCCCGGTGGTCTGATTTTGGCTAGGTTAATTATTAGGCAATGCGCACGCTTGACTATTGGGTGTAAATATGCTTTACTCTCATAGCCTGCCTAACGCTTTCTGGACACCTTAGCGCGGGTTACTCTGGGGGATTTTATGGAAAAATCAAGATATTCTATTAACTTCAAAATTGAAGGTGGCGACTCCGTATCCGTTACGGGGTTATCAAACGAAACCGCGCTTGACATAGCGCGGCGTGCCGGAGTCGTGATAGATGCACCGTGCGGCGGTAATGGGACCTGCGGCAAATGCCGGATAAAACTGCTGTCAGGCGATGCCGCCGGCGGAAAAACGGCGCATATCACGGAGGTGGATGCCGCGGAAGGCTGGCGTCTGGCCTGCAGCATAAAGCCAGCCTCAGACATGGAACTGTTTCTACCCGCTTCGGCGCAAGCGTTCCAAAGCAGGATACGGGTAACAGACTTTTCGGGAGCGCGTGAAAAGACCGCTTTCGACAGCTTCCGAGCCAAACTGAAAGAACTTGATTTTGACGGCGATCACGGCCTTGAAAAAATACAAATCGAAGTAAGCGCCCCTTCGTTGGAAGACGCTATGGCCGATCGCGAGCGTGTCGAAACCGCCCTTGCCGAAAAAACGGGGGCGGAACGGGTAATTTTCAGCCTATTCGCGCTGCGCCGCCTGCCCTTGGCGCTGCGGGACGGCTCGTCAGACACGTCAGGCGGTGAATTAAGCGTTTCCTGCGTAATCCACCGCGAGCGAGACGGTGAAATAACCGTACTGGATACGCGCCCCGCCTCGAAAGACTGTCCGCTGTACGGGCTGGCGATAGACATAGGGACGACCACAGTTTCCATGCTGCTTGTGAACCTTGAGACAGGCGAGCCTGTTACCGCGGCCTCAGGCGGCAACGCTCAGATACGGTACGGCGCGGACGTGATAAACCGTATCATCGAAAGTGCAAAACCCGGCGGCCTTGAGCGTCTGCGCCGCGCCATAATAGACGAATGTCTTACCCCGCTCATAAGGCGCGTATGTCTTGGCGCGGGAATAGAGCCGGAACAGATTTACCGCGCCGCGATTGCCGGAAACACTACAATGACACACTTTGTGATGGGCGTGCCGGGCGAATTCATCCGGCTTGAGCCTTATATACCGGCATTTTTCAAAACGGACGCGCTTTCCGCCGGTGCTCTGGGACTGCCGCTCAATCCAAAGGCGCGCACGTTGCTTGCCCCTTCAGCCGGCTCCTACGTGGGCGGAGACATCGCGGCGGGCGTGTTCTCGTCAATGATTTACGACAAGGACACAATGTCGTTGTTTATAGATTTGGGAACAAACGGCGAACTGGTATTTGGCGGCAAGGAATTTTTGATGTCCTGCGCCTGTTCCGCAGGGCCGGCCTTCGAGGGCGGCGAGATAAGCTGCGGTATGCGGGCGACAAACGGCGCGGTGGAGGCTTGCAGTGTAGACAAAGACACGATGGAGCCGAAACTAAGCGTGATAGGGGACGAGGACGAAAAACCGGCGGGGCTTTGCGGCTCTGGCCTTATCGATATAATAGGCGAGCTTTTCCGCTGCGGCATCATCAATGCCAAGGGCAAGTTCAACGTGGAGGGCAAACGGATAGTGAAAGACGATTATGGCGGACACGGCTATATCGTAGCGTTTGCGGCGGACAGTTCAAGCGGTAAGGACATCGTGCTGTCGGAGGTTGACATAGACAACTTTATCCGCGCTAAGGGTGCGATATTTTCAGCGATACGGACGATGTTAGCAATCGTGGATATGCCGCAGGAAGCGATAGATGATGTTTATGTCGCCGGCGGCATAGGCAGTGGCATCGACATAGAGCACGCGATACTTATCGGTATGTTCCCGAACCTGCCGCTTGGAAAATTTCATTACATAGGGAATACATCTCTGTCGGGCGCTTACGGGATGCTCGTTTCGGAACGCGCCGCCGGACAGGTGACTGCCTGCGCCGGAGCGATGACCTACCTTGAGTTGTCATCTCACCCGTCATACATGGACGAGTTTGTGGCAGCCTGCTTTCTGCCGCATACGGACGCGAGCCTGTTTGGGGCGTAACCGTATGTGGTAGTTTTACATTTTCACTTAAAAACGGCAAAAGGCCGCTCATTTTGCACAGCGCTTGCACAGCATTTGTTGCGGATGAGAAAGAACCAACGAGGTTCTTGAAAAACTCCAAGGTAAATTTGTTATAACCGCGTTAAAAGCTGGTAATATAACAAAAAAAATGATATATTGCTATATATATGTCAAAATTTGAACATATTAAATCGCCTGTAGCAGGCATAAGGAAGGGACATTATGATTAAGATGAAATCTTTTTTCGGGAGCATAGCGGCGGTTTTTGCCGTTTTGTTGCTCATCGTTTCGTGCGAAGAAACAGGTGGCGGACTTGATTTGGGGGATAATGGCGACACAGGCGATTACAGCATAACCATTAAAGACGGGATAAAAAACGGCATAATCACGGCCACCAGATTAAAGGCAAGCAAGGGGCAGACTGTGCTCATAAGCGCCCAGCCCGGCGATCCTTCGGCATGGGAAGGCAGTGGACCTGCGCCCGCGGCGCAGGTGATATCTTCAGTATTCAATACTGAAAGTCCCGATACTGTGCCCGAAGCCGAGCAAACCGACTTGTATCCTTGGTATTTGGGTAAGTTGAGCGTTACTTACGGCGAAAAGAATACCGGAGTAACCTATACAAAAACGGCGACAAACGAATGGAAATTCACGATGCCCGCCGGAAACGTAACCATTAACGGCGAGTTTACTCAAACTTCGGTGGACAGTGATGAACTTTCTGTTCTGCTTGTCACTCAAGGCGCGGTAACGCCGGAACTTTCAACCGGTAAATACGAGTACAGAGCGGACATCCCGCATATTTTCCCCGTGCCCGTGGTGCCCGCGACGGAAGAAGTGGACTCTGACGATACATCATCAAGTACGGATACATCGATTCTTGCGAGTACAACTGAATATGCAGAAGAGCCAGTTTCAGCTCTCACATTTTCCATCGTAGCGTTACCTGAGGATCCTAACGCAACGGTAACAATAACCCCTCCGGGGGGGGGGGGGGTCGGTTCGTCAGAACCTGAAACCACGGAATCGGACGAAGAGCCTGAATATGAGCTTGTTGAGGGCGAAACAACCTATACAATAAAGGTAACGTCGTCAAAGGGATCCACCAAGAGCTATAAATTGATAGTCAGTTACGAACCTGACCTTACGCTCAGTTCCATCAAGCTTACGAGCACAACTGCGCCGAGCTGGTCGCAGGAATTGCCGGTAGTGGATACAGTGGATACACAGGACGTTGTCGTGCCTTACAGCCCAATAAAATTTGAGGGAACAGCAAATGCAACCGGAGATAGCGCGCCATCAGTAACTACGAGCGGTACAAACCTACCAAACAACACGCTTTCTTTAAGCAACGACACTCCAACAGGAGTAAAAATTGTTGTTACCAAAGAGGTAACCAAAAAAATATACAAAAAGGAATATGTGATCAACATTGTAAAATCGACTGACCCAAATTTTCCTACAGTCACTGAGGCCGGCGGCGGTGGCGTAAGTATTATCAAGGAAGGCGCTAAATACTATGAAGTGCATACATTTACTTCCAACGGCAAGTTGGCCTTTACCAACACCGGCAAAGAGAGCGTTCAGGCGGATATACTCGTAGTGGCAGGCGGCGGCGGCGGCGGTTACAGCACAGACGGCGACTGGGCAGGCGGCGGCGGTGCAGGCGGTTTGATACACAAAACCAGCTACACGTTGCCTCTATCTGGCGGCTCGGTGTCAGTTACGGTAGGTGCAGGCGGCTCAGGTGGTAATTACTATTCTCCAAATTGGCGGGGGTATCAAGGCTCCAATTCTTCTGTTGGTGGCAGCAGCTTGACTGCCATCGGCGGCGGCTATGGCGGTGCCGGACATCGCCAAAATCAAAGTGAAAACAATGGCGGCTCAGGTGGCTCAGGCGGCGGTGCCGGCGCGGGATGGTCCAATAAAAGCGGAACGCCAGGATCAAGTAGTGGTACTAATATCGGATACTCTGGCGGGTATGGCGGCACGACAGGCGGCGATGATGCAGGCGGCGGCGGCGGTGGTGCAGGTGGAGCGGGAAGAAGCGCTAGTGGCGGTACGCCCGGCTCAGGCGGCGCGGGTTATGCTACAACTATAACCGGTAAAAGTTACACATATTCCGCCGGCGGCAAAGGCGGCGGCAAAAATTACAGCACTTCTGGTGATGGGGGCTATTACTACGGTGACGGCGGCAACGGCGGAGCCACTCCGTGGAATAACGGTGGAAGCGGCAGGCAAGGAATCGTTATAATTCGTTTTGAAATACCAGCAACAGCAACACCCTAACAATAGTAACAGCATGGCGGCGATAGGAACCTATCGCCGCCACTTCCGGTATACCGGTCAGCGGTGTCTGCCGGTATATCCGTCAAACCCATCAAACAAAAAATGATTGATTTACCAGAAATAACGCGGGCGCGGGGTTTTAGGCTATACGGTAACGGCGGCCTGCGGCTCGTTGACCTTTGGCAGAACGGCGGGGCCGCAATTCTGGGGCATAAGCCGTCCGGTGTTGTCCGCGAAATCAAAAATACGGCGGAACGCGGGTTGTTTTCGCCGTTTCCCCACACGGCGCGGCGGCGTTTTACAAAAGCGCTTGAACGCCTGTTTCCCCAAATGGCGTTTAAAGTATACGCGGATTGGCGGGATCTGCCGGATTACCAAAAATTTCCGCTCTGGAGGCCGTTTCATTCGCCGCTTTGCGCCCAAGGCAAGGAAAAAATTCCCGCTTTTAGGCCGGTTCTACCGTTTTCTCTTGCTCCCGCCGTTATTGTCTGCGAAAAATCTGATGAACACAACTATCCGCCGTCAAATTTTCCATCCCCATTCATGTTGACGGCGGCTGCTCGCGCTATTTATGACTTGCTTTCATGGCCTGAACGCGGCATTATGCGTTTTAACCGCGTAAAAAACGCGCTTGCCCAGCCGGAAGCGCAAAAAAACTGGCGCTTGGACGGGATTTATATCTATTCCGCACGGGCCAACGCGGAGAAATGCTGGCCTGATATGTTCCGCCGTTTTTTGGACGGGGGATTCTTGCTGCCTCCGGAGGCGGCCTCTCCCATTATCATGCCGGCTGAACTGTCAAAAGGCGAAGAAACCACGTTAAGTTGTTTATTGCAGGCTTAACCCCGCCAACCGTAAAAAACTGTACAGAAATGACTGTTTATGTGCAGATGCAGATCACCTGCGGCTTAAAACCACGCCAAAATTAAAACTTTGTAGCCGTTAAATAAAAAACATCAGTATCATTAAATCGTAGTAATTGTTACTATAATTTTTTTTCAGTCTGGGTATCGTCTGCACTAAAACAGCCTTGCGCCAGACGTAAGGAAGTAATTATGGCTAAAACAAAGAGTTTTTACGGTATTATATCGGTGGTTTTTGCCGTATTAACATTAAATTTAATTTCTTGTAAAGAAGTCGATGGCTTCTTAGATTTGTTGAACGATGACCGTTCAACAGGGGATTACTCCATAACCATAAAAGATGACATACAACATGGCGTAATCATAGCAAGCAGATCAAGGGCAAGCAAAGGGCAACTTGTAACTGTAATGGCTGTTCCCGGACTACCTTCGGCTTGGGTGGGCACTGGCGCTCCTCCTGACGGATTGAAACCCGTGCTTATACCCGGAAGTGGGGGCGATCCTCTCTATTCATGGTATCTGAACAAACTTAATGTTACTTACGGTGAAAAAAATTCACTTGTATGGTATGAAAAAAATACCTACAACGAATGGAAATTTACGATGCCTGCCGGCGATGTGGTTATAGACGCATTATTCTCTCAAACTCCGTTAGACAGCAATGAACTTTTGATTTTGGAAGTGAATCCGGGCGTGGTGAGTCCTGATATTTCAAGCACTCAATCTAATTACAAAGCGGTCATTCCTCATATTAACATTGTAACGGAAAGCAAAATGCCCGCAGACAGCGCGGCGGATTCCATGTATTCGGCATTGCAGAATACACTTTTACAGCGTAAAGAAGGTATTGACTTATTGGCGTATTCTGCTAATTCCGTAACCGGAGATGCCGCAGTAGAAACAGATGTCTCCAATATCTCCAACGATACTTTCGTGGATGATGGCTTTGCGCCGAAAACCCAAACGCCTACATTCACTATTGTGGCGCTGCCGGAAGATCCTTACGCTTCCGTGCTTATAACACAGGACGGCAGCAGCGAAAATTTGACATCCGATATTCCGTTGTCGGAAGGCGAGACGGACTATAAGATAACTGTAACCCCACAAGAGGGTTCCTCATTACAGCCTCGTGTTTACTCTCTGACTGTCAGCTATGAGCCGGACTTGACTATAAATTCTATCAAGCTTACCAGTACGGATGCTAAAGCCGGTGGGGACTGGTCGCAGAATTTGCCTGTAATGGATACACAAGGCGTTACTACGCCCTACAGTCCGGTAAAATTTAATGTAACGGCTAACGACAAAGATGCTGCCGTGTCGATAAAAAAAGGAACTGTCATACAGGAAGACAAAGGATTTACCTTATCAAATGGCGTTCTTGAGGAAATAAAGATAACGGTGAGCAAAACTGCTGGTATCAAGCAAACGGCTTACAGCAAAGAATATGTCGTAAACATTATAAAATCGGATGACCCCAATATTCCGTTGGTAACAGATGCCACAGGCGGCGGCATAACAATCATTAAGAAGGGAGACAAATACTACGAAGTACACACGTTTACCTCCAGCGATAATCTGATATTTAAAGACAGCAGCATGAAGTCCGTTACGGCGGATATTCTTGTTGTCGCGGGCGGCGGCGGCGGTGGTTACTGCTTCATGAACGGAGACGGTGCGGGCGGCGGCGGTGCGGGCGGTTTGGCATACAAGACCAGCTACAATTTGTCGCTGACAAAAGGGTCGGTGGCGATTAAGGTTGGCGCGGGCGGCGAGCGCGGAAATTATAGTATCGGTCGAGGCAAAAACGGCGGAGCTTCCTCTGTCGGAAATATATCGGCGCTTACTCCCCCCGGCGGCGGCGGCGGCGGATTGTCCCATTCGACGAACAGGTCGGATAACAACGCTTCTTCCGGCGGGTCAGGCGGCGGCGCAGGCGCGGGATATTGGGGATTAACCGGTGATGCTGGATCCGGCACGAGCGGTTTCGGTAATTCAGGCGGCATAGCCTCAAGAACCGGCGGGCCTGACGGTGGTGGCGGCGGCGGCGGCGCGGGTGGATGCGGACAAGAGTCTAAAAACCGTGTACATGGAGACGGCGGCGCGGGCAGAACGATTGATATAAACGGCACATCCTATGTTTATTCGCGAGGTGGAGACGGTGGCAACGGTTATTATGATGGCAGCGCCAAAGATGGGGAATCGCCCACGATGTACGGCTGGGGCGGTAACGGCGGCGGCGATAAGAATAACAGCGGCGGCAACGGAGCCAGCGGAATCGTTATAATCCGTTTTGAACTGAAGCCTCAAGAAAAACCTGTGGCGCCGGCTGAAACATAACGGCGCGCTACCTTAACGCTATTCAAAAAAAGTTGTAATGTGTACTTAACCACTCCTTGATTGGGTTTGTAACATTACGGTGAATGAAGCCCCCTAAAACTTACGTTTTGGGGGGCTTTCTATAGGAACTGTACAGAAACAACAGCCAAAACGGGCATTATTTGTACAGCGCTGCCCTGAAGTAACGCTGCGAATAAGGCAGCCGATTGGGGGGTACTGGAAGACCCGCATAAGCCCGCTTGCGGGCGGCGCGGGGCTGGAAGTAGGGGGGCGCGAAGGTGAAGCCCCTATATGCCGCCTAATGTATGGAAATAGCGCCACCCTTTATGGATTAATCAGCGTTTCCATGAGGAAACTCTGAGCGGCTGTTTGGAGATTTAAGGATACTGAATGTTAAAAGGACGCAGCCTGATTGGGCCGGACGATTTTAGCGCGGCGGAGCTTGACGGGCTTTTTGATTTGACGGAACGGATAAAGAATGATAAAAATTATCTGCGGCAATCCTGCCGGGGACGGATTTTAGCGGCTCTTTTTTTTGAACCAAGCACTAGGACAAGGCTTTCGTTTGAGGCCGCCATG
>JAISZZ010000091.1 GCA_031284385.1 Treponema sp. | reverse complement strand
ATTATGATGATTGGTTCAAAAATACTTTGTTAGGCTTAATGCTAGAGAGAATAGAAATATAGCCGCGGCCTCCTATCCATAGAGGAAGTGGTGATTTGCCCCGCCGTATAACGCACTCGCCCTAACCGCGCTGCAATGAGCCTCCGCGCAGCAAGCGCGCAAAATTTGCGGCGCGGAAATTTATGATACCGTCTGGTTTAATATCAAATCTCTGTAGGCGTTGCATTACTTGAGCCGCGGGGTATTAAACCAGATATTGCAGAATAAGGTCAGTCTAACTGTGGCTGCCTCAAATCTACGCCTTAAACCTGAAGCCGCTAATGGGACGGCGCTTTGGCCGTTTCATTAGCGTGATAACTTATCCCTTAAAATACGCCTTGATTTTTTTCGCCGTATCGAATACCATTTTAATTGGAGTTGTTAAAATCGTAAATGCCGTGCATTTTACACAGCATTTGCTGCGACTTGGGAGAGAACTCATAAGGTTCTTGAACAAGCCCATTGCTTCTTATTTGTAAGCGGATTTAGCATCACAATCTGTGCATAAACTTTGTTTGAAAAGGTATCTAGCAGTGAGCAATATGATTGAAAAAAATGACGCGCTCTCAAAAACAGGGGTAAGCGCCGTCTTTCAAATCGTGGGCGGCGTAGCACTGTCCATTCTCGGTATGTTACCTGCGGTATTGGCTACGGTCGCCGGCGGCGCGCTTACAATACTTGGTTTGGCCGGAGTTTCTTCCCGCGATAAAGAGGATAAAAAGATAGGGCTGGTTTTAACGCTTGCGGGTGCGGCTGCCGTACTATCAAGGTATGGCGTTATAGCGCCGTTAAAAGCCGCTGGCGCTATCGCACTTCATGCCGGCTCATTCGCCCTGATAGGGTTAGGCTTGTTTAATGCGATTAGATTCGTGCTCGGTTTGAAAAAACGTTCCTAGGGGAGCGCTGATTTATGCGAATGTGCAATCGCCAACTATGTTGACGCAATCGCCAACTATGTTGACGCAATCGGTGCTACTTTAATGCGAATGTCAACGAAGTTGACACATTTGCGTAATGAAATGAGCTTGCGCCCCTTATTGTAACTATGATGCCAACTACGTTGGAGCAGCCTGAAAGTTAATCATAAGTTACCATAACGGGATTGCCGGAGTTTTGAAACGCCGGAGGACATACCGGTTTTACCGTTAATTTGAAACTATCCATTGCAATTTATAAAAAATGTGTTATGATTATCACTGTGTAAACAGGTATGAAAAAATTTTTTACCATTCTGCTAATTATTATTTTGCTGGGTGCCGGTGTTTTTTTTACCGGCTGGACGCAAGTATTCGTGACTCACGGTTCTTACGGCGTGTTGCGTTCAAAGAGCCACGGCGTTTACAATCAAGTAATAGCGGATGGAAAATTTATCTGGCTCTGGTACAAACTGATACCAGCAAACGTAAAAATAACGTCATTCAACATAAAAAATCAAAATATATTTGTTAGAGCCTCAGGAGTTCTTCCAAACGCGGAAACATACATATCATTCGTCGGACTGAAGGCATCTTTCGCGTGGCAAGTTTCGGGAAATGTATCGTTTATTATCAATCCTGATTCATTGCCGCGGATGACGGAACAGTTCAATATTACGAGTCAACAGGAATTAGACACTTACACTAGAGATCTTTACTCGCGAATATCGCCGTTTATAGAGCAGCGTTTGGCATACTATTGCGAACAGCGGGATGTGCTTGAGCAAATAAACGCAGCCGGCAGTTATAAACCGCTTGATGGTGATATAGCCGCCGCATTTCCATACATAACCCGCCTAGAGTGTTCGTTGAGCGTAAAGCAATTTCCAGACTATGATCTTTACGAATCGGCAAGCGCCATGTATGACGATTATATAGCTCACCAGCGTGAGATTCTGAACTCTCAAATAACCGCCAACGCCGCCGGACGCATAAATTCCCAGTTCCGGCTTGACGAGCTTTCAAAGTATGGTGAGCTTTTAACAAAATATCCCGTGTTACTGGACTATCTTAAAATACAGGCGGGCAGCATCGGCGAAAATTAGCGCCTAGTTATCGCCATGGAGTCCAAAATACTTCATAAACGAGCGGGACATCAAGAACTAAAATATCTAAAAGATGTATTATAAATTCTACGCGGCTGCCACGGTATGTTCCGCCGCGCACGTTTTCTACCGGGCCGGGAAAATCTATTGACAGTGAAATTTTAGCCTGAGACAATTCGTCCGCAATCGCTCTGCCGTAAACAGAGGCTACAAGCTCAAGATATTCGGTTTTGCTGATGACTTCCCCCGTGGCCACAGGCGCCATCAACGCGGAAAGATAATCCAAAAGTTCGGTTGATATGAGCGATAAAAAATCCCGCCCCGTGTCCCTGTTTATAGTTACGGTCAAATTTCCGCCGTAATCCGTCTGTTTCAAAACCGCAAACGGGACGCGCTTTGCGGAGTTTTCTACCGGCAGAGAACCCGAAAGCCGGCCAAGAAATATGCTAAGGCTCGATATGGCAATGCGCCCGTCCACGCTATCGGCGGCAGTATTCCGCAGCGCCGCGGTTTCAACACCTGTTATCCGCGCTATGGCTTTGTTCAGCAAACCGGCATCCAGAACGGGAATCTCGTTTGCGCTCCCGCCATTTACAGCAAGCGTTTTTAAAAGCCTGCTTATATTTGGCAATAGAATGCTGGATAATTTCAGACCGGCGCTTCCGTTACTGTGTATCTCGCCGTCAATTCGCGTAGAACACGAGATACAGCTTGCCATGACCATAATTATAAAAATGTAAAACACGTGCTGGTTTTTATGAACGTTAAATTTTTGACTCATTTAATATACTTTATAACACAATACGATAGTTCTGCAACACGGTACGTTAAACCGAAAAATGCTTTAGGCGCGGCGAGCCTGCCGCTGGGCCCGCCGCGACACAGGCGTATCGTTACATCAAAAAACTAACATACTGTTTTCGTCTAATGACCAGTAAGGATTATGGGCGATTTCCCAGTAATAACCGTCTTTATCCTGAAAATAGGCGTGATAACCGCCCCAAGCCGCTTTTTCGGGTTCTTTAACAATGACCGCACCGGCATTACGCGCAAGCTCCGTAGTCTGATCGACTTCCCATTCAGTACGGACATTGTAAACTAATGTTATTCCTGCAAAACCACCAGCGATTTTTGGCGGATTCGTTTTGCTTATATCTTCCGCCAAAGAATCCAGCGGGCATAATTCAAATTTTGTGCCTAATGTATTAAAAAAAATTGTTTTTAGATCATCCATTTTTTCATCGGTAACAAAACCGAGTCCGTCATGATAAAATTTGAAGGATTTTGCTATATCTTTTACGCCAAGCGCTATCAAACTGATTCTATTCATTTTTATTCTCCTAAATTAAAAATAGAGCTGTTTGGAAATTTTAATTCCCAGACGCAGCCGCTCAGAACCACGCCCCGCCGCGCAATCTAAAGGATACAGTTGGCAAATTATCTGGAAGTAAATGTGTTGTCGTATAATTTCAAAATAAGCGTAATCATTTCTTATGAGGCGGTATGCCGGAGCGGGAGCTTAGTCTGCCAAGTTCCGGTTACACAGCCGCGCAGCCAGAACATATTTAAAAATAATTCAGAATCGCAAACATTACAAGATTTTTTATATGAAGTCAGGCGGGGGGCTGTCTTGAAAAAATTGTGCATAGCAGCCCCCCGTTTGCAGCGCTTTCAGTGCAAACTCTAAAATCAAAGCCGTGTGGCGGTTTTGATAAAAATACCCTGAAAAAAATGCCGGTTGTACAAGGTTTGCGCCAGCAATTCCTGATAAATCCGGTAATTTTCACTGTCAAAACAGACAAACAGCACCCGTTTTATCAACGGCGACTGCGGCAGCATCGCACGGACGGCGGTTACGGCAATACCGGCAGCCTCATGTTTTGGATAGCCATAAACCCCCGTACTTATGTTTGGAAACGCGATACTTTCAAGAGCCGCATCTTCAGCCGCGTTTATGCAGTTACGGTAACAAGAAGCGAGCAAACGGGCATCTTTTGCGGAACCGCTGTATATTGGGCCTACGGTGTGTATAACTTTTTTACACGGCAACATCCCCGCGCCAGTTATCACACATTCACCTGTTGGACAGCGCCCTTTGGGGCCATTAGGTATTATCCGGCATTCATCAAGAAGCGCGTTGCCCGCAGCTCTATGTATTGCACCATCAACTCCACAACCACCCAAAAGACTAGAATTTGCGGCGTTCACTATCGCGTCAACTTTCTGTCTGGTAATATCGCCGTTAATAACTTCAACACTAACCATTTTTTTCTCCTACGGATTGGACAACGTAAATTATGAAAAAGTAAGCCGCTGTCTCAAATTATCCGTAACTATATTATACACGATTCCACCATTTTTTGTTAGCGATTTTTCACAATTTATTTCCGTACCGTCAAAATATGTTTTGACGTAATCGTCAAGATTGTCTGTTTCAATTTCACTTACAAACACATCCCTCATCTGATTTCCGGAGCATTTATTAAATATTTCACGAATCAATTCATAAGTCATATTTCCACCTATCAGAATTGTATGCTCGGACAGGCACAATTTGTCAATGTGTTTTTACGCTAATTGGTCCGCGAATTAACGCGAATTATGAATGCTAAAGGGGAACGGTTTCCACCCGCCCGCCAGCGAGTTTTTCATACACGGGTATGTCAGGTGTCATCCGGGTTGTTTGCTAATGTTCACAAAGGTTCTTAAAATACAAAAGGGGGGCGCTATTTCCCTGCCGTTACCGGCACATAGCCGCTTACCCGTCGCGCCCCCCTGTCTCCAGCCGCCACTTACGCGCCGTCTTCCGCCACCCCCCAGTCCGAGGCATACGCCCCCGCCGTGTGCTGGAGTTTGCGTTTAAGCAATCCGTAGGCTTCCGCGCTCGTGTACGCCAAAACTGTCAGCGTTGTTTGTGTTTCGCCCGCCACGGACAAAATGCCCGCCGCCTCGTCGCAGGCACAAACCAATCCCGCCGCCAAAATGATTGACGCGAGTCCTACAAAACTACTCTTTTTCATGGATTTCCATCCGTAACATTTTTCCGGCAGATTCCGGTTTGTTGAGAATTTGAAAACAGATTTTTCGGCTACAATGCCGTGTATGTACGTGTATCATCCGCACCGCCCCTAAAAAAACGGCGCTTAAAGCGTGGTTTTGTTAGTTTGTACTGGGGGGGGGGGGGATAGTGAGCGATGGTAGTGAATGTCGCAAGCGCATAGCGCTTGCTTACGTGTTGAAGCTGCGGGTGGATTTAATCTGCCTGAAAATAGGCTGTCGGCGTATCCCTGTCCACGGTTAATCATAGGGTAATATAGCACAAACTGGAAAGATGAGTCAATCGCATTGCCTAAGGAAGCACTGATTTATGCGAGTGCGCATTCGTCAACGTAGTTGACGCAATTGGCGCTACTTTAATGCGAATGTCAACGAAGTTGACACATTTGCGTAATGAAATAAGCAAATACATAGGGCAACGATGATGCGCCAGCTATGCTGGCGAGGCTTCAAGTTAATCAGCGTTGCCCTAATAATTAATCTAGCCGAAAATGGACGGTTGCCCAGAAACAAAAACCTATGGGGTTTAATGATGCATTTCGCCAAAGATAAAGAAAGTAACATGACTAAACGGTCATGTTACTTTTGTACACTTCACAGCCGCCCCGCTTTACGGCGAAAAACCGCTTCAACGGGTTATGTACATCAACAAAATAGCCAGCAACACAGTAAAAATGGCTATGCCAATCAAATAAAATAGTTGTGGGATGCCGGCACGGCGTGGCGTGGGCAGGCTTTTACTGCGCTTTGAAACTGGATTTGAGTATCCACAGGCGGGACAACCGCCTCTGAAAGTTTCTACATCGCCGCTGAAACCGCAGGAAGGGCAGCGTATCGCCGCAAAAAATTTGCCGCAACGCGGGCATCGTTCCGCACTGGCGGAAACTTCCTCGCCGCAGCCATCACAAAAAAAGCGCGGTTTCTTTTTTTTCATTGTTTTTAACGTGTGGTTTTAAGACCGCCGGATTAGCCCGCTGCCTTTTCCGTGCATGGAGCGCCGCCATCAGAATGAGGACACGATGAGCATGGAGCCGCCGGTTTTGCGGTTTCTGTATTTTTTTTCTCATGCTTGACCTCTCGTTTGTCGGTCGAATAAAAACCGCCGCCTTTATAAATAACTCCTGCGCCGCCGTTTATCAAACGCCTCACCGCTCCGCCACATTCAGGACAAACTTTTACAGGTTCATCATTCATGCTCTGAAAACGTTCAAAAACATGATTACATTTTTTACATTCATACTCATAAGTAGGCATAAATTCCTCTATAATTTCATTGAAATACGCCGGCACGCCCCACAGCTAAAAATTTGAATTTGCCAGATGGCGGGGTACCGCACGTTATCGATAATATCCATCCAAATTGATCCGCCAATAAAGGAGGCCGCAATTCATTTTAAGTATACCGGAAACGATGCGGCTAGTCCAGCAAGCTCGGATCTGCTAATGGAGGTGCACTTCAGCACGATTGCGGAACCGTCAAGCGCAGGTGGTTCGGAGAACAACGTGCGCACGAAAGCCGCCGCCGCCGTCTTATTACTTATATAATTGCCGTTAAGCGCGTTTCGCAGCATCGAAAACACTGAAATAAGCCCTTTCGCCTGCGACTGTGTCCATGTTTCAAGACGGAAAGTTATGTTCCAGTTTTCTTCACCGCTGTCTTGGGGAACGGCGGAAATGAACAGCGCGGAGGCCGGTATGGTTATGGGAATATCCATTCTGACGAGAAGCCTGTTCAGTATTTCCGTATCAGCCATCCAAACAGAAACGCCCGAACCATCGTTGAGTAACGCGAAATTTTCCGGAGTTTCCGCCATATCCGCCGAAAAAAAAGGATCGCCGTTTGAAATGTGAGTTTTGTTTTTTTGCATGAGCAGTGTAAACCGGTTTTTTGCAGAGTACCAGTATTTTTTACCGGCGGCAGATTTTCTTTTTTCCCATGAGGGATTAAAAAAAAGTGAAAATGACGAAAGGCCTGCGGGATAGTTTTTTCCGTAGCCTATCAATAAAAACCGTTTGTTTTCGGCATAAACGGCGGCGGCGGCTCTATCTGTCCTGTCAAAAAATGATATAACAGTTTTTGTATTTAATTTGTAGCGCGTCAAAACATCATCCAGCAGTTTTCTCGACAGCTTTACGTCAATGTTTATATAAGCCAAAGCGCCCGCCGGCAAATCGGCGAATTCGCCGCCGGCCATGCCGCCTCCGTTTAATCCGGCAGATGCAGCGGCAGATGCAGCGGCGTTTGCCGCGGCAGATGCCGAAGCATCCGTAGCGCCCCTTGTCGCGCAGGAAACGAACAGCGTAATTGTTAGAAAATAAATAAAGACTCGCATGGATATATTATAACAAACTGATAATAAATTTACAGCCGCTCAAGCAGCATGAATACGGCAGTGCCGCTAAAAATACTGAGCAGGGCATTCCGTTTCCAAATATGAAGCAGCGCCGTAAGCGTGGAGGCAGCTATGATAGGCGGGGCGGCGGCAATATTATCTTTTATTGGGGCGGCAATTGCGTTAAAACAAAGCGCAGTCATAGCGAGCGGCGGAGCTGTTTTTTCTACAAATAACAATAATTTGTTTTCATGTTTATCGTTATCGCCTGCCCCACGAAAAAATATGAACGGAAATACGCGGCAAAAAAATATAACTGCGCTCATAACAAATATATAAATAACAGCTTTATCCGGCGGCAGCATTATTTTTTGCCTCCTGCATCGTTTAAAGTGGAAAAAAATTGTACAATAATAAAAGACGCTGCCAACGCGGAAAGAAGAGCGAGGCGGGATGGCAGCAGTATTACGGCAAGAACGGCGGCGGAGGCCGAAACCGCAAATGGCATAAATTTTTTTACCCGACTAAACTGTTCTATCATCAATGTAATGAACAGGGCTATGAGCGCAAAAGAAACGCCTTCAAAATCAATAGGCAGAAGCGCCCCGGCAAAAACGCCTACCAGCGAACCGGCTATCCAATACGAATGATTTAACAGCGAAACATACAGCATAAAACGGGCGCGTTCACCGGCATCCATTTCGTAACGTCCGCAGTTACTCACACGCTTCCAGTAACTTTCATCCAGAGACGATAACAGCGCGAATGTTTCATCGCTAAGCGCAAATATCAGGTACGGCTTGCGGCATCCTGTATCTTTAAATTTCTTGAACATTGTTATTCCATACGCTATGTGCCGAGCGTTTACAACAAATTGAACAATTGCGGCTTCGGCGAGACTTGCGCCGGAGGCAAAAAGCCCCACGCCGATATACTGCCCGGCGCCCGCGTACATTACGACGCTCATAAGCAAAACGAGCGTCCATGAATAGCCTGAATCCGCCATAAGCAGCCCAAAAGCTGCGCCTATCGCCAGATAACCTAAAAGCACCGGTATTGAATACTTAAAAGCGTCAAAAAAAAGTTTTGACTTTATCATAATTTATCGGAGCTCAAAATATGACCGCCGGCACGTCATTTTTTTATTCCTGTATCGCGTCTTTTAAAAGCTGATTCAATGTTAAGTAATATAACACCTATAAACGAGGCGATAAGACTGAATATAAGTATTCCAAATACCGCAAAAATATTATTCTGAAACGGCAGTTTGACATTCATTCCATAAAAACTATAAATCAGCGTTGGAATCATCAATACTATATTCACAATCGCGAGACGTTTCATCACAATGTTAAGATTATTTGAAATAACGCTGGCAAACGCATCCATCGTCCCGGTCAGTATAGACGAGTAAATATTTGCCATTTCCATTGCCTGAACATTTTCAGTAATAACATCTTCCAGAAGATCTTGTTCATCCTCTTTCAGCCGTAACAGCGGAGTCTTTTGCATTTTTTCCAGCAGAAGCCCGTTTGATTTTATGCTTGTCGTAAAATATACAAGTGATTTTTGAAGCGTCAACAGTTGTACCAATTCATTATTGTGTATGGATTTTTGCAAAGCTTTTTCAATCTCGCCTGAATTGCGGTTAAGCTCTTTAAGCGCCCGCAAAAAAGTATAAGCGGCGCGGCTCAACATATTAAGAACGAATGCGCTTTGACTACGCAGCGCTAAACCTTTTATTCTATTGGCCGCAATATCATGCAGTGCGTCACTGGAACGCTGGCAAACTGTAACAATTTTATCAGGAAACAGAATAATTCCAAGCGGAACCGTAAAACAGGCAATTTCATTATTGTTATCCCAAACGGGCAGACGCACTATAATGGCTATATAGTCATCTTCCTGTTCTATGCGCGCCTGTTCATCGGCATCCATTATATCTGTCAGCAGCTCGCCCGCAATTCCAAAGTCAAACTCAAGGCGTTGTAAGTCGGTTTTATCCACATTACGGGCGTCTATCCAACAATTGGCGCAGGGCTTGTTTGTTTCTGTTATGCCCCCTGCGCTTTGTATTCTGATCGTGATCATTACCTGGCCGGCGCTATTGCAGCAACTGCAAGACTGTCTGCGCTCTCTGATTGGCCTGCGCGAGCATTGCGGTACCGCTCTGGCTAAGAATCTGATTCTTCGTATATTCAACCATTTCATTCGCCATATTGGTGTCACGGATACGGGACTCGGA
>JAISZZ010000054.1 GCA_031284385.1 Treponema sp. | reverse complement strand
CAGAAGTATACCGTCATGCCTGATTCGGAAGCGTCAAAGTCTATCAGTTCTTTTTTCCGGCAGGTAAAACGGTAATGCAAGCGTTCAGTACCGGAAAGTGGCTCTTTCATCAGGTAGTGCTTAATTCCGGCGGCCTGTTCCAGCTTGCCCCGCCTTGCGGCATAATGCCCCGATACAGGGCGTAACCGTAATCGCCCCAGCTGTCATGGGTTCCAGAGGAACCCACCGGTTCCGTTCCCGGAAGAGGCACAAGGTGAACCATCAGCACATGGGGGCCGCCGGGGTAGGTAATAGTCAATGCGGGGTGGGCGGGAGAACCGGAGTGTGGACGTCGTCGGGCAAAGGCAGCAACAGGGCCTGAAGGTCTGCCAACGTCAAAGGGGGCAAAAGCAAGGAAATGCTTTTTGATAAAGCGAGCCTCGGTTTCCATCTCCTTGAAAATCTCGTTACACTCAACCACGCTTACCGCCGTTCGCTCACCGCTTTTCACTACCACCAGCTTGTTTTTGGCTTCCGTGTTGGCCGTGGTCAGACTGGTAATATTAGCCGGGGGAATGTTCCACGTCGATGCTTTAGTCTAAAACACCTGAAGCCAAGTGTCTACCATGTGAATGTGTCTGTCCCGTGAACGGGGATACCAATCTGTACTCATTACCTCCATAATATATCAAAACCGCTAAAAAACGGTATTTTGAGCGGTTTTACCCTTGCGGATTTAGTTTTTTGCTACTGATGTATCCAACAGCCAAAACGCGCAAAGGATAGAAGTGGAAATCTCACAAGCCCCCTGCAGGGTTGAGGAATTGGAGCGGATAGATCAGTCGCCGTCGTATCAATCAGGCGATAACCCGCCATGAGTGCTTTATTTTCTTGTCTTTGAGATATATTTTCTCTGTTTCGTGTCAGGCTTCTTCCGCGCCTTTTATGAATTCTCCGCAGAGAATATCCGAGTTGCCGCCTTTACGGGGCTTGCCGCCAGTACAAGTATTTTTTACCCATAACCGGTCTCCTTTTTGTTACGTTGTTGCATATGAGGGATTGGAGACTCGTCCGTAACTAAAGATTTCCCCATCCATTTTCCTGAGCGATAGCGCCAGAGCGCAAACAAACACGCAATCAGCCAGGTCAAGCCCGTCGTTCCCCAGATTCCCCAAACGCCTATCCGGGGAATACTCGTCAGGACGAGGGCAATGCCGACCCTTCCGCAAATCTCGATAAGTCCGTTTGCCATTGAATACAGCGCGTCCCCTGCGCCGTTAAGGAGGTTTCGGAAAATCCGGCTCATGCCCATCGCGATAAAGAACAGACTCGTTATCCGAATACCGGCTGCAGCAGAGGAAATAATGGCGCTGTCGTCAACAAAAATCCGCATAATAACGCCGCCCGCCGTCCAAAAGAAGGCAAGCAGCGCGATAGAATAAACTGCCGCTGCTTTCGCCGCAATGCTCATACCCTGCTTGACACGGTCAAACCTGCCCGCGCCGATGTTTTGACTCGTATAGGTTACAATCGCCGAACCGAGTCCCGCGAAAGGCTGTTCGACCAGCATTTCTATCCGGCTGGTAGCGGTAAACGCGGCGATGACCGCTTCCCCAAAGCCGTTGATGATCCGCTGCAAGACGCTGCTTGAAAGAAAGACCAGCGAGTATTGAAATCCCGAAGGCAAGCCGATTTTCAGTGCCTGCGCGACGAGCCGCTTATCCGGCTTTAGGTATCGCAGAGCTTTCTTGAAGTGCGGGAATGTCCTAAAGGCGTAGGTAATGCAACAGGCAGCGGCGATTAATTGGGACAGCACGGTAGCAAGAGCCGCACCGAACACGCCCATCTTAAAGGGGATGACGAACAGCAGATCCAGCCCCACATTCAGGCCATTCGCACCGATCATAAAGTACAGCGGCGTTTTGGAGTTGCCTAAGGCGCGGAGAGCGGAGAACCCCGCGTGATAGAGGGTAACGGCAATCAAGCCGCTGAGGATGACCCGCATATAGGTTTCCGTGTCTTGCATGAGGGCAGCCGGGGTCTTGAGCAGGAGCAGAAGGGGGCGGGTAAAAATGAGCGCGATAAGGGTCAATATGACGGCTACGGCAATGCAAACGTAAAAGCCGTTTACAATGGAGGCTGCCGTTTTCTCCTCGTCCTTAGCCCCGAAATACTGGGCGATGACCACCCCAAGTCCAATGGTTGAACCCCAGCACAGAGCCATAAACGTATTCGTCAGGGCATTTGTCGCGCCGACGGCTGCGAAGGCGCTTGCGCCGACCCACTGCCCGACAATCGCGCTGTCAACTACGCCGTAAATCTGCTGGAATAGATACGCGATGATGACAGCAGGGCGAATTTGAAAATGAGCGGGGCAGGCTTGCCCTGCGTCATATCCACGGCTTTTGACACGTTTTTTCCTCCATTACTGTAATAACTTATTTTCCAAAACTCTTAAACTGCTTGACGATTTCCGGGTCGTCGTATGAGAAGTACACGCCTTTGTTTTCGTCGAGGGCGGATATTTTCTCCATATCACCGGCGCTCAGTTCAAAGTCAAAAATGCCGATATTCTCCGCAAGCCTTTCAGGGTTCTGGGACTTGAAAAGAACGACAATCCCTCTTTGAATGAGCCAACGGAGGGTTATCTACGCGATAGACTTTCCGTATTTCGCGCCGATTTCCCGCAACGCTTCATTCTCGAAAAAGTCATGCCGCCCGGCGCAGAAAGGTGAATAAGCCTGCGGCTGAATGTTGTTTTGAAGCAGATAATCAACATTCTTTCCCTGCTGTAAAAACGGGTGGATTTCAATTTGGTTGACTATAGGGGCGATTTCGTTGTAAAGCCCCAAGTCAATCACGCGGTCTGTAGCAAAGTTGCTGACACCGATAGCGCGGATTTTGCTTTCCGCGTATAACTCCTCCATCGCCCTCCACGAACCGTATACATCGTTAAAGGGCTGATGTATAAGGTATAAATCAAGATAATCAAACCCAAGATTGTCCAGCGATTTTTGAAACGCCTTTTTCGTATGCTCATAACCTGCGTCTGAAAGACACAGTTTTGAGGTTATGAACAGTTCCTCGCGGGGAACGCCGCTGCGTTTGACCGCTCTGCCTACAGATTCTTCATTTTGATAGATCGCCGCTGTATCAATCAAGCGGTAACCCGCCATGATCGCGTCATAGACGCTTTGCTCGCATACCCTTAAATCTTTGATGCGGTAAACGCCCAATCCCAAAACCGGCATTTCCACGCCGTTGTTCAATGTTACCTTTTGCATGATAATTTCTCCTGCTATTTCAGTTGGCAAAGTCCCTGAATTGCTTTACCACTTCCGGGTCAGTCTGCGAGAAATACACGCTCGTGTTTGTATCAAGAGCCGCTATTTTCGCTATGTCCTCGTCGTTCAGCGCGAAATCGAATATATCGATGTTTTCTTCGATATGAGCTTTATTCGTTGACTTGGGGAAGACGCAAATACCTCTTTGCACATGCCAGCGCAAAATAACCTGAGCAACGGATTTGCCGTATTTCGCGCCTATTTCTCTCAGCGTCCTGTTTTCAAATATATTATTTCTTCCGGCAACGAGAGGTGAATATCCCTGCGGCTGGATGTTGTTTTTCTTCATATATTCAACTTCTTCTGGGCGTTGATAGAATGGGTGAATTTCAATCTGGTTCACCGCTGGAGGCACTTCGTTGAAAATCGCTATGTCAATCATTCTATCCATAGGAAAGTTGCTGATCCCAATAGCGCGCACTTTGCCCTCTTTGTACAATTCCTCCATCGCCCTCCAGGAACCGTAAGCGTCGTTGTACGGTTGATGAATGAGGTAAAGGTCGATGTAGTCGAACCCGAGATTTTTGAGGGATGTTTCGAACGCCCGCTTTGTGTTTTCATAACCGGTATCCGATATCCACAATTTTGTGGTAACGAAAAATTCTTCTCTCGGAATACCACTGCGCTTGATCGCTCTGCCGACCGCTTCTTCATTCTTATACAGGGCGGCGGTGTCGAATAAACGATAACCGGCCGCGATAGCCTCGGAAACCGCCTGTTCACATTCTTCCAAATCCGCGATCCGATAGGTTCCCATTCCAAAAACCGGCATCTCGACGCCATTGTTCAGCGTCACGGTGGGGACTTTAGATTTTACCGCCGCAATTTTCGGCTCCGCATCGGCGGTGAAAGGGACGACTTGATTCGCACCATCTTCCTTTACGGAAACGGAGCGTTCGTTCATGATGCCTTTAAGGATGCCTCGCGCGTAGTCACCCGCTCTCCAACTGACTTTCGAGCCTAAAACAGAGACGATGCCTTCCATCTGCTTATCGTTCAGCCCGATGTTAAACCCGGCGACCATATTTCCCCGCAGCTGCGTATGCCTCATGCTGGAGAGCGCAGCTATCGTAGCGATTTGCCTGCTTTTATGATCGAGGCCGTCCCGGCCCCAGATATCCCCGAAATTATGAACCCGCAGTAACTGGTCGAGCGCGGGATTGAAAGAATTCCCCAGAACTTGCGGCCTGACAAGACCCTGCGTCAGCATTGCCTGAATCTCCGTACCAAGTTCAAGGCTGGTTTTACCGGCAGGCAAGGGGCTTGATTCTTTTCCCGATTCATCAACGATTCCCTGCTTTTCCCGTTCTTCGAAAACCTGTAATAAGACGCGGCTGGAGGCTATACTGCGCGGGAAACCGCAATAAACGGACATTTGTATGATGATTTCCTTGATTTCATTCACCGTCAAACCCGTGTCCAATCCCTCATTGAAAGCGGCCTGCAATTTTTCGGCGTTGTCATTCGCGATAAACGCCGAAATAGCGACGATGCTTTCTTGTTTCGCGTCGAGCCCCTGGGAATCGTCCGCACTGCCCTGTTCTTGAATGATCAGCGGTTCCGGTTTCGTGTTTTCTGCGACTGTCGAGCAGCTTGTTGTTGCCAGCAATATCACGAATAACAAACTCAACATATTCAAATGTTTTTTCATTCTTTTATCCTCTTTTTTTAGTCCGGTAGTTTCATACCGTTCGATATTTCAACTTTGGGTTCAGTGAAATCACCTGCGCCCAATCCCAAAACCGGCATTTCCACTCCGTTGTTCAATAGTACCTCTTGCATGATATGGTCTCCTTATTTTCTTCGCTTATAGCTCAAGTCTGTTCAACCATTTCACTACAGCGTTTTTTCACCCCGTACATTTCTGCCGCTACCGGAAAAACCCTGTATGACAACTGAATCAGGGCATAGTTTTTGGATATATTGAATGCTGCTTCCAAATCCACTGCCGAAATGCGTACAGGACGCTATGATCGTCTTGCCTGAAAAATCGTATTCTTCCAATGTTTGTTAAACCGTTTTGCCCATTTCATAAGCCTGTTCCATTGCTGGTGTGTCTTTGACATCACCCGTAATGGAAGTACCATAACCGAATACGATGCCTCCTTCTTTTATATTTTTGAAACACCCGATATATTTACGGAACCCGTCAATCATGGTTGCCATGTACGTTTCATCGGGGGCTTGTCCGGCGGAAATCAGGTATACTGTTTTGTCGCGGAATCTGCCGTGGAGCGCAATGGTTCTGTCCAGCACGGCTTTCATCT
>JAISZZ010000092.1 GCA_031284385.1 Treponema sp. | reverse complement strand
ATCCTGTCGGCATCCCCTGAGGCTTTCTCGCCGAATGGCGACGGGGTACAGGACTCCGCGCGTTTCAGCCTTACCTCAAAATCGGAAAGCGGTATCGTTCAGTACTCGCTTGTCATAACGGGCGCGGACGGCGTTACGGCGCGTACATTTGCCGGTGAGGGCAGCCTGCCGCCTTCCGTAGTTTGGGACGGCAAGACTGACGGCGGCAGAAATGCGACTGAGGGGAGATACTACGCGAAATTGAGCGCGACTGCGCGTAACGGCAATGTTTCAAGCGTTTCCGCCGGGCCTGTTTTGTTGGATATAACGCCGCCGGCAGCGCTTGTGAATGCGCCTTACCTGCTTTTTGACCCGGAACCGGATTCAACGCGCAAGGTTGTCCCACTGGTCATAGAAACCGATACCGAAAAACTTTGGACGGGCGCGATTATACCGCAGGGGGCGGGAGCCAAACCGGTTCGCGGCTTTGTCTGGTACGATGGCGCGGCGCCTTCATTTGACTGGGACGGCACGGACGATTCGGGTAACGTTGTAAAGGACGGCGCGTACCGCTTTACGTTGTCGGCGCAGGATCCGGCGGGTAACAGCGCCACAGTTGAACTTGCCGGTATCACGGTGGACACGCGCCCCACCCGCGCGTGGATAACGACTCTGCATGAAACTATCGCACCAAACGGGGCGAATACAAAATCGCAGGTTTTTGACATAACGGCGACTCCGAAAGACGGCCTGAACGGGTGGATATTCAAACTGGTGAACGCGGAAGAACCCAATGGCGAACCTGTCATTGTTTGGCAGGATACGGGCGACACACTGCCCGGAAATATCGAATGGGATGGCAGGCGTTCCAACGGCGAGGCGGCGGACGGCGTGTTCATCGGCGTACTGGAGGCCGCCTATACGCGGGGCAAGACTGTCCGCACGGAAAGTCCGGCCTTCGTCTGCTCGGCACAGCCTCCTGTCATATCCGCTTTGGCACATCCCGAATTTTTTAGCCCGGACAACGACGGCGTGGATGATGATGAATTTATCACGTTAAACGCATTCTCGTATCTGCCTTTTGAAAACTGGAACTTCGAAGTCTTAGATCCTCAGGGCAGGCAGTCTTTCTGGACTGCATCCGGAAAATCGCAGATAACACGTGAACTGGTTTGGGACGGACGGTCGAAAACGGGTGAACTGGCGCAATCCGCGATGGATTACCCGTACACGTTTACCGTTACCGATGTTGAGGGGCAGAGCTCCAGCGTTTCGGGTATTTTGCGAGTTGACGTACTTGTGATACGGGACGGCGACAAACTCAAGATGCAAGTGCCGGCGATAATATTCCGCGCCGATCATGCGGACTTTGTTTCAAAGGCGCAGGATCCGCATCAGGGGCTCGATGAGGCTGTCATCGAAAAAAATACGCGGGTGCTGCGGCGTATAGCCCAGATTTTGAATAAGTTTAAAGATTATACTGTCGTTATCGAGGGGCACGCGCACAATGTTTCCGGCACAGAGGCGGAGGAAACGAGTACGGCGGGCGGCAATATTCCGCTTGTCCCACTGTCCAAAAACCGCGCCGATTTTGTTAAACAGCAGCTCGGAAAGCTCGGCGTAAGCGCGGGGCGTATGAATACTGATGGTATGGGCGGGCGTAAGCCTATAGCGAACCCTGAAAACCGCGATGACTGGTGGAAAGACCGCCGTGTCGAATTCATTTTGAATAAATAGGGGGCGTTTATGATAGCGTTGGCAAGCGACCACGGTGGATTGGCGTTAAAAAACGAAATAAAGGTTTTATTGGGCGAAATGTCGCTTGCCTACAAAGATTTTGGCACGGACACGGCGGATTCTTGCGATTACGCGGTTTTCGCCGTTCCCGCCGCACGAGCTGTTGCAGGCGGCGAGTGCGAACGGGGACTCCTGTTCTGCGGCACAGGCGCCGGCATGAATTATACGGCTAACAAGATAAGGGGTATTCGCTGCGCTCTATGTTCAGACTGCTTTACCGCAGCCATGTCCCGCGCCCACAACGACGCGAATATGCTTGCCCTTGGCGGCCGTGTTGTCGGCGTTGACCTTGCCAAAATGATTGTCAAGATATGGCTGGAAACAAAATTCTCAGGCGATGAGCGCCACAAACGCCGCATCGCCCAAATATCCGCACTGGAAAATCAGCCGCTCTAGTATTTCGTAAACGCTAAATGGATAGATACAAGCAATCTCATTTCATTGCACACTCGCATAAATCAGCGCTTGCCCAGCAGCGCGTCCTCTTGCGTTTCCCGGCTGGGCATCTTTTCAAAAAGATAAATTGCGCTGCCTATGCTATCCGCAAATTCCAAAAGGTTTTCGCGGTTTTTCATTATTTGAAAGTGGACGTTCTAACTGCGTACCATTGGGCATGGTTCAGCTTGGACTCTACGCCGTTCGGTGCAAGGTACTTGTTCGCTTTTGGCGGGTATAGTTTCTCAAGGCCGGCCAGTTCTCCCAGTACCTGCGCCCTGCCCGCCTCGTCCAGTATCGCTTGCGCCTCTTGCCGCAAATATCCCAGCGGGTCATTCTCCGCCTCCACGCGCTAAACAGTCCGCCGTCAATGGAACTATCATGGCCGCGATGCCTAATAACTAAAAATCTAGCTCAAATATAAAATAGTCCCCCAGTAAGGTGGGGCAAACGAGGCTGGATATGCACAGTAGGCGGGAGATACTCAAAGCCAATTTTGAGGCGTATCAAAGAGCGTCGAAAAAAGGCGCAAGGAATTGCTGGATAGGCTCGTGCCGGTAACAGGGTTGAACCGGAGTTATCTAGCGACTGCGTGCGGGAAGCTGCTAGTTCCGGTGATGGGGGGACGATTTCCATACTCATTGTCGCATATAGCCGCCATTTCATCCGTCCCCCCTACGCCCGCACTTCGTTGCGGTCTACCCCCCAATCAGGGGCATTCACCCCTCACGCACCCCAAAATCCGCCCATCCCAAAAACGGGTCCGCGAATTACGCGAATTAAGTTGGCGTTAATTTGCGGACACTATTCAGGAGGATGGTCAGGCCCCGGTGGTCTGATTTTGGCTAGGGCAACGCTGATTAATTGCGGTATGTTGACGATAGGAGGGGTAAGAAATATAATTCCTTTTATGGATATAACGGCGTTAAAGGGGCGCTCTCTCCTTACATGGCTTGATTTTCAGGCTGACGAGATTCGGGTTTTATTGGATTTTTCGAAGCGGTTGAAAGAAGAGGCGAGCCGCAGTGAAGTTAAACAGCGTTTACGAGGGAAAACGGTCGCTCTGCTTTTTGAAAAATCTTCTACACGAACACGCTGCGCGTTTGAAACGGCTCTGGCGGAGGAAGGCGGGCATGGTATTTTTATATCGTTTGCGGACACTCATTTGGGTAAAAAAGAATCTATCGAAGACAGCGCCCGTGTTTTTGGGCGTATGTTCAGCGCAATAGAGTTCAGGGGTTTCAAGCAATCTATGGCGGAGGATCTCGCAAAATATTCCGGCATACCGGTATTCAACGGGCTTACGGATGATTATCACCCGACTCAGGTTCTTGCCGACATACAGACGCTTGAAGAGAATTTTGGTTCCTGCAAGGGACGCAAACTCTGTTTTTCGGGCGACGGGCGCAACAATGTGGCGCGTTCTTTGGCCATTATCTGTTCAAAACTGGGTGTCAATTTTACGCTGATTTCTCCGCCGGAGTTGAAGCCCGATACCGCTTTGACCGAGAAATGCGGGGAGTTTGCCAAAGTGTCCGGCGCAAAAATTGAAATCACAAGTAATATGGACGCGGTGGAGGGTGCGGACGCAATCTACACCGATGTATGGGCTTCTATGGGCGAGGAAGAAAAAAAACAGGAGCGGATAAAACTTCTAACGCCTTATCAGGTAAATCAGGCTTTAATGGATAAAACAGGCCGCAAAGACACGATATTTCTTCATTGTTTGCCCGCGATACGTGGCGAAGAGGTTACGGCGGACATAATTGACGGCGGCCAGTCCCGCGTTTGGGACGAAGCCGAAAACCGCAAGCATACGATAAAAGCGATAATGATTGCGAGTATCGGTAATCTATAGTTCGAGTTGTTCAAAAACTGAAGTTTTTGAACGGGTACTATGTATCTACCATCAAAAATTCGTAAGGTTAGAAGTTTATTTTACTATTCTGTGTAACAGGAGTTACAAAGCCGCCGCCTTGCAAAATTGCACGACCTGTTCGGAAGCTAACCCTAAGGAGGCGCTGATTTATGCGAGTGTGCATTCGTCAATGAAATTGACGCGTCAATGAAATGGGCTTGGCTCCTTAGGGCAACGATGATGCGCCAGCATAGCTGGCGGATGCGCAGCTATGCTGGCAAGGCTTCAAGTTAATCAGCGTTGGCCTAACGTAAGTTAGGAACTGTAAAAAAATAAAATGCACAGCATTTTATTAAATTGCTAAGCAATAAATTGCTTATGCAATAAGGAAATAACATGACCAAATGGTCATGTTATTTCCTTACAGTTCCTTA
>JAISZZ010000004.1 GCA_031284385.1 Treponema sp. | reverse complement strand
TTTTGTTCACTGTGGAAACGCCTCCGGCTCAGAATTTGCGTGATGCCGTTTACTTCTACACTCAGGCGCAAAGTGCGATGTTGAACGAGAACTGGTACGCCGCCATTGAAGATTTGCTTGAATGTTTGAAGTTGAATCCGGCTCACGCGGAGGGTTCTGCGGCGCTTGCAGAATGTTACTACGAATTGGGCGAGTACGATCAGGCGCTTGTCTGGGCGCGAAAGGCGCGTTCCCTTGCCCGTTTAAACATGGAAGCCGCGAATCTGGAGGCTTTTATACTCATCGCGCTTGGCCGTCTGGACGAGGCGGCGGAAATCGTTAAGTATGTGCAATCCCGCGAACCATACAACCGCAACGCGCTGTTTACCGCCGCCGAGTTGGATGTCGCGATGGGTAAACCGGGAGATGCCGTAAAACTTTTCCGTGATGCCGCCCGCCGTTATCCGGACGACCGCCGGCTTTTGGTTTCCCTCGCTCTTGTTTTGGGGTCGCTGGGCGATACGGAGGCCGCCCGCGAGTACATAGAACGCGCCGAAATAAAACATCCTGATGATTACCGCGTTTATTACTATTCAGCGTATTTGGCCTCCCGCGCCGGGCGCGTAAACAGCGCCATCCATGATGTTGAACGGGCGCTTGTACTTCGACCCGGCTTTACACCGGCGCTATCTCTGCTTGCTTCGCTGCGTTACCGGAACAGTGAATATGAGGAAGCCGCCGCCATTGCCGACCGTATCATTGCCGCCGTCCATGAGGATGCGGGCGCGTGGCTGTTAAAAGGAATGGCTTACAGCAGCATGGGGCGGAAATATGATGCCCGCATCATACTGGAAACGGCGCTCGGTTTTAACAGCGATGATGAATTTACCCGTATAGCGCTGGAAGACCTTGTAATTGAAACGACAAAACTGGAAGATCCCCAGCGTAAACGATGGGCTGTCTATCATTTTGACCGCGCACGCGCCTACCGGAGCAGAAATTTGAACGGCGAGGCTCTTTTTGAGTATAGGCGCGGTTTACGAATAAATCCTTACGCGGAGGAAAGACTGGATTACGCCGAAATTTTACGGCTTCAAGGATATCCAGAACTGTACCTTGATGAATTGAAATTTATGCGCGATTTGGGAACGGATAGCCGCGCCGTAAACGATCAGATTGAAACCTACACGGCTCTGCTGGAAAACAACCTTTCAAAACGCTGGAATGTGCCGATGGAAGAGGTTCGACCGCATTGGAATATTGCGATTTTTTCAATCGCCGCGCAATCGGCATTTTACCACACGGATGCCGGTTACATTACCTCACGGTATATAAAAGATATTTTGATTCACGACAGCAACATAATCACGCCGGACTTAGAAGGCAGACAGAAGACTTTTGCCTCCGCGTTCAGGACTGCCCGCGAAGCCGGTGATGTGGATTATTTTTTGCTGGTAAATGTTCTGGAGAACGAGCGCGATATTGCCGTGAATGCGGAACTTTACGCGGCGCGTACCGGCGCTAAGGCCGGCAGTTTCAGCGTGTACCGTACCGGCGGGGACAGACTGCGGAACGCGGCGCGAAATATAGTTGAACAGCTTGGAAAGGCTATTCCCTTCCGTGCCGTACTGCTTCGCAGAGCCGCCGGTGAAGGCATCATCGACAAGGGCAGACTCGACGGCTTACGCGAAGACTTCAGTTACCAGATAGTCAAAAAAGGGCGCGTGGATGTGAGCGGTGAAGGTATAGGGCTGAGATATGCGGAGGGTGATATTACAGGCACATTTACGCCGAAACAGGTTGGAGAGGAATTGACGGCGGGGACGCTAAACCGCGCCGGTTTCTTTGACCTGATAACTGCCGGCGATGAAGTCGTAGCAAAACCCGAAGACGGCGGCATCCAGCCGGCAGCAGCCGCGAGCGTGGCCGCCGACCCGGAGTTACGCGCAATATTGCGGACGCTCAGATAGTTATAACCGCAAGGCCTCAATCATGTAGCGAATATCCGCGCCGTCATTAGTTTTCATGGTCATTTCTATTACGAGTATTATGGAGCTTCTTTCAGGATTTACGATGGCTTTTTTGATACTGTACGTCATTACGCCGGCGCGTTTGACATCAGGATTTCCAACGCGATAGATTTTTTTTACGCCGTTGCGGGCGCGGCTCTCAAAAATAATGTAGAATGATGAGCGTATGCCGGCGCCGCTGCCGTAAACTATTGATTTTAACGAGGCGGAATAAAAGACACCCCGCTCAAAGTCTCTAAAATCTATCGTGTGCCCGTCAGGAGTCCGTACATCTTCCAAAGATATGAACAACGGGATACCTTGATGCATAAAATTGGCGCGATACTTTTGAATGATTTCGCTGTTACGGGAAACAACACGCAGCAATGCCGCCGAACCATCCTGCCCAAGAGCGACAGGCGTGTCATGCTTGTACGAAATACGCCCGCCGGAGACAAATTCGTTTTGGTCAACGTCAACAATGTACAACTCTGACCAAGGGTGAAGGTTATGTTCGTTCACGCCGTACTGGGCGAACATATAGATTTTTCCGTTTTGCGAGAAACCCAAGTCAACAAAAGAGGCGACATCGCCCGCACGCAAATTGTGGGTAAACACAACGGAAGCGATTAAAAAGAGAAAAAAAACAGCGGATTTTCGCTTCTCTATCAAGATCATAGAACCTCAATATCATATCGGCATTTTCAAATTTAAACTATAGGTGTTGAACATAGCAGCAACTTGCATTTACACGTCCGGTTCGCAGTCCCATGGAGTAAAATTATGAAGGGGGGCGCTATTTCCATACCATATTATGGCATATAGCCGCCCACCCTTCGCGCCCCCCTGTCTCCATACCGCGCCGCCCGCAAGCGGGCTTATGCGGTATTCCGCCACCACCCAATTCGCTGAAATTTATTTTTTTACAGTTCCTAACCTTACGTACCGGAGCTAAATTTTGAATATGGACTTTTCATGCTCAAATCTCCTAGGGCAACGCTGATTAACTTGAGGCCTCGCCAGCATAGCTGGCGCATCAGCATTCCCCTAAGGAGCAAGCTCATTTCATTACGCAAATGTGTCAACTTCGTTGACATTCGCATTAAAGCAGCGCTTCCCTAATAATCCGTGTAAGTAAGAATCATTGTGAACATGGCAAGATTCACGAAAACAACGAATCTAGAGGGCATATCGTAAAGCGGCTGGTGAGTGGATGTGTAAAAATGTTCTGGGCTTGTAAAAAAAATAGGATTTGCTATAATGAAAATTGGGAGGAAACGGGGAATCCGTTTTATATAAAGATGGAAAACACGGATGTGGAAACTTTAGCGCGGAATCTCATCCAGGAAGCGTACGAAAAGATGAAGGAAAATAGTCCGGAAGAGGCTCTAGCCAAGCTGGAACAGGCCTTGCGCGTGGATTATAAGCAACAAGAGGCGCTTTATGCGTTAAAATGCCTCAACTGGTGGTTGGAGAGGATAAAAAATCTTAACAATGCTGGGGATGCCCGCGAACCTTACAGCAGGGGCAGTTTCTTGCTTTCACAGTGGAAGAGTTACCATGGTTTTCTCGACCTTGTTGGAAGCGATTACGATAATTGCCAGTATGCGGTTAAGCATTTTATATACAGTTCTGCGCTGCAAAATTACAACGAAGCGCTCGCGGACGGAAGTATGCGGCATGATCCCGGACTTTTGGAACAGATCGGGCGTTGTTACAAGGGCATGGGCAACTATGAGGAGGCTTTAATATATCTGAAGCAGGCGGCGCAGTTCAAACAGGAAGATTCCGGCACTATTTCAGCGCTGGCAGATGTTTACGCGCTGTTGGGTGAGATAAAGCCGGCCAAGGCATTGTTTCGGGAGGCTTTTTATATAGACCCGCAGGCGGTTGACATTGATAATTTAGAGTCGGGGCTTATTTTAACGCTTGTTGAGCGTGTCGCGGAGATGGGGTATTCCGGCGCGGAATTGAATGAGTGGATTCCAGTTTACGGCGCATTGATGGGCGTGTTTACGGTAAAACGTGAACTAAAGCTCGCTGAATTGGGCAGGCTGAAACAACAGATTTTTGATTTGGAAAGCGAATTGCGCGGAAGTCCTAAAGAAGAAAATATTTTGGCGCCCGCTCTGTTGAATAAATATTTTAGACTGATGGATTATTACGAAGGAATGGATGGCAATAATACCTTAATTGATGAAATTAAGTTGAAAATAAAGATAATTAAGCCGGTCATTTTTGAACGGTATATGTGTTAGAATAAGGAAAAGGCAGGAACAAATGTCAGAAGCGCTTCTTAAAGATGTACAAAATATGCTGAACGAAGAAAAGTTCACCAGAGCTACGCTTAGTAACTATTCCATAGATCGTTTTAAGGAACTTGACGCCGTATTAGATAAGGCCAGGGCGGGCAATGCCTGCGCCGGCATAAAGAATATCTGCGATGAACATCTGAGTCATTCAAAAAACAGCATTATAGCCGTTTATTTTTCTGGAATGATTGCGTTGTCCCAACAGATGATAGACGATGCGGCTTTGGTTAATCTTGCCGGAATATTTGTTGATAATCATAAATGGAACATCGTAAAGTATCTTTGCGAACGAATATTAGAATACGGCGAGTCGAAATTTGCGCTGCGCACGTTGGCTGAATGTTATAAAAATGATAACGAAGAAGATAAATTGTTTGACGTGTGGAAAAGGCTTGTAAAGATAGATCCGGACGAGGCGGATATTGCCAAACTTTTGGCGGAACACGCCGAAAAAATATCCGAGATTGACGAGGCTGCGGACTATTTTAAAAAATCCTTGCATCGTTATATAAACAAGCAATTATTTACGAATGTGCGGGAAATATGGCTTAAACTGCTGGAATATCACCCGGAAGACATGGATTTTTTTCTTTCGGTTCAAAACAAAGTCGCAAAAAATATAAGCCCCGACAAGGCTGTACTTTTACTTACCGATGTTTATAATTCATACAAGAATCGCAGTGATGTGAATGCATCCATCACTATACTAAAACTTATACTCAATTACGATGACCGCGATGCTTTCGCCAGAAAAGAAATAACCGGGTGTTTCAGGCAGAAATACGCGCATCACAGCCAGCTTGAAGAGTATATACGTGTGTCGAATCTTACGCAGAATTGGCGCAATGTTCATGAAGCGATCATGGATTTTGAAAAACATATCGCGTTTGATAAAGGTAATTTTGTATATCACAGGACTTGGGGCGCGGGCAGAATCACAAAAGTCGAAGGTGATGATATTGTAATAGATTTCGCGAAAAAACGCGCTCATAGTATGTCGCTTAAAATGGCGGTTGACGCGCTGCAAACGCTGGAAAAAACGCATATTTGGGTTTTGAAGGCGACCATGAGCAAGGAAAAACTTCACGAAAAGGTAAAAAACGATCCTGAATGGGCTTTGAAAATAATAATAAAAAGTTTCGATAATATTTGCGATGTTAAACGGGTAAAATCCGAGCTTGTCCCATCCGTGCTTTCAATGGGCGAATGGGCATCGTGGAATGTTAAGGCTCATGCCATACTAAAAAACAACCCGCTGTTCGGCGTTAGTCCTGAAAATATCAACGTGTACACGGTACGTGAGCGCTCCTTGAGTAAGGAAGAAAAATTATATAACGAATTCAAGGCCGAAAAAAAATTCTTCAGCAGGCTTTCTTTAATTAGAGAGTATGTCCATGAAATAAAAAATATAGAGCCGGATTCCGAACATTTTAATGAAATGGCGAATTTTTTTACAGGATATTTGAAACCGGCTATGCCTGTAAATGAGTATGCGATAACGTCCTATCTGCTGTTAAAAGATTTGGCGGGTATGTATCCGTTTCTGGGATTTCTAGTTCATTTAAATTTTACAGCCATGTTTGAACGTATAGAAAATTTACAGCAGTTGTTTCAGAATCTTAAAGATGAAAAAACAAAAAAAGATTTTCTCGCGCAGATTAAACTTTTTATACCTGAATGGCAGGATATTTATATTCAGCTTTTTCCGTACGCCCTGCTTGGCGTTATTATTGAAGAGCTTAAAAAGGCTGGTTATGAAGAGAAAATTACCGCGATGATACGCAGATGCTTTGAAAACTATAAGGATAACCGCGAAGCAGTCGTATGGTTCTACAAAAATTATAAAGATGATCCGTTGTTTGCCAAAGCGGAAATAAATGATGAAAAAATTATTATAACACTTGTGCATATTCTCGAATTGACATACCGTGAAATAGACAATCACCGCGATACTGCCGACAATAAAAAAATTAACAAACAGGTTTACGCGATTCTGCTTAAGGATAACCTGCTTGACAATTATATCAATGATGCGAGCCGCGAAACGATTGTCAGGGTTTACACTCTTGTGGAGGATGTAAAGGACCTTGATCCGGCGGATAAATTAAAACTGAAAAACCATATCCTTGACAAGTATCCCGATTTCAAATTTTTTGGCGTGGTGGAAAAGGATACGGTTACCCGCACATTGATAGTTACAGTTTCAAAATACGAAGAAAAGCAGCGTCAGCTTGAGCATATTATGACGGAAGATATACCGGCGAATTCAAAAGAAATAGCCTTTGCGCTGTCGCTGGGCGACTTGCGCGAAAACGCGGAATACAAAGCGGCAAAAGAAAAGCAGGAAATACTTAATTCCACCGTAGCGAAACTAAAAAATGAAATAGAACGCGCCCAGCTTTTTGATCCTTCTACCATAAATACTTCCCGCGTTTCGTTTGGTACCATCGTTACGCTTGCAAACGAGATAAAAAGCGCTGACGAAGTATATACAATTCTCGGTCCATGGGAGTCCGATCCGAGCAACAAAATTATTTCTTATTTATCGCCGTTCGGAAACTCTTTGATGAATAGGCGTGTCGGCGAGAAATTTGATTTTTCTATAAATGATGAAAAGATAACATATACGTTAAAAAATATTGCCGCTGCGAAAATATAAATTATAATTTACCATGCGGAATGCGGTGAAAATTAATAAGTTAAAAATTAACACCTTATATGTTCCATCTTTATTAAAAGAAATCGCCGCTGTGTTTAACGCGCATGGGAAGCAGGTTTTTCTTGTTGGCGGCGCTGTGCGCGATATGCTGCGGGGAAGCCGGATTGTAGACTATGACCTCGCAAGCGACGCAAAGCCGGACGAAGTTATGCGGATGTTTCCCGGTGTGATACCAACCGGCATAAAGCATGGAACGGTAACCGTCCGCTACAAAAAACATTCCATCGAAATTACAACATACCGTGCTGACGGCAATTATAAGGACGGCAGGCATCCTGACAATGTAAAATACACATCAAGCATAGACGAAGACCTTTCCCGCCGTGATTTTACAATGAATGCGATTGCAGCAGAACTGCCGGAAGGCAGAATCGTTGACCTTCATGGCGGCAGGGACGATATAGAAAAAAAAATCATTCGCTGCGTGGGCAGGGCGGAAGACCGTTTAAACGAGGACGGCCTACGGGCGCTTCGCGCCCTTCGTTTCGCCTCGCAGCTTGACTTTGATATTGATGAGGAACTTTTACTTGCGGTTCAGGCGAATCCCTCGATGATACTCCCGGTTTCGATAGAGCGTGTAAAACAAGAATTCGATAAAATTGCAGCGTCGGGCAAACCGTCCACCGCACTTCTTTACATGGAAAGGAGCGGCCTTTTAAAAATGGTGCTGCCGGAACTCGCGGATTGCCGCGGCGTTGAGCAAAGGGGCTTTCACCGTTTCGATGTGCTGACACACAGCTTGCTTGCCTGCGATTACGCGGCACGAAGCGGGTACTCGCAAGCCGTCAGACTCGCCGCGCTGTTTCACGATATTGGAAAGCCGTCTGTCGCGAAACTTGACGGCGGCGGGGTTTGGACATTTTACGGCCACGAAAATGTATCAGCCGGCCTAACTCGCGCTTTAATGACACGACTTCGTTACTCCAACGCCGAAATAGAGGCCGTTACTCATCTTGTCAAGGAACATATGTTTCACTACACGGATTCTTGGAATGATAGCGCCGTCCGCCGCTTTGTAAAACGGGTTGGCGAAGAAAACCTGCGGGCACTGTTCGATCTGCGCCGTTCCGACTCGTTTGGTATGACCGGTGTGGAGCCGCCGCTCGACCTGCTGCTGGATTTTCAGTACCGCATAGATTCAACGCTGGAAAAGGGCAGGGCGCTTTCGGTAAAAGACCTCGCGATAGGCGGGCGCGAACTCATACAAGCCGGAATCCCAAGCGGGGAGCGCATGGGGCGCATACTGAAATACCTGATGGAAGCCGTCATTGACGATCCGGAAATGAATACGCCTGAAAAACTTCTTGAAACGGCGCTGGCTGCCGCGGAAACATTCAGTTCAGAACGCGAAAGAGTTAGTTGATGGGTAACCGGCGCGGCGGACTTGAGCCGTCAGGCAAGCTCAACGCCGGCATCGCCCTGCCTTACCTCGCCAAGTATGTAAGCATCCTCGCCGGCGCCACGCAGGAGGGAAAGCGCGGCATTCGCGCTTCCGGCGCTCACGACAATAACCATTCCAACGCCCATGTTGAACGTGTTGAACATATCTCGCTCATCAATTCCGCCCTTTTCGGCGATAAGGTTAAAAATGGCGGGAGTACGCGCATCCTGTTTTTTTATAAACGCGGACAAACCATCAGGCAGGCAGCGGGGAATGTTTTCATAAAAACCGCCTCCGGTAATATGTGCGATACCGTGTATTTCAACCTGTTCCATGAGTTTTAACACCGGTTTTACATATATCCGCGTCGGGGTAAGCAGTTCTTCGCCTACAGTTTTTTTCAGCACATTATTATACTCGGCAAGAACCCGCCGTGCCGAAGCATTATCGCTCGAATCAAGGCCAAAAATCTTACGCACCAGCGAAAAACCATTTGAATGAAGACCGGAACTGGGCAGCGCGATAATCAAATCGCCGGCTTTGACCCGCTGTTTGTTGATCATAGCACTTTTATCAACAATGCCTGTCGAAAAACCAGCAAGGTCATACTCATCACCGGCATAAAAACCAGGCATCTCCGCAGTTTCACCGCCAATCAACACACAGCCGGCCTGAACGCAACCCTCCGCGATACCCGCAACAATGGACGCGATTTTGGCCGGAATATTTTTACCGCAAGCTATATAATCTAAAAAGTAAAGCGGCTTTGCGAGTGTGCAAACAACGTCATTCACGCACATAGCCACACAGTCAATACCAACCGTGTCATGTTTGTCCATCAAGAAAGCGATACGCAGTTTAGTCCCCACACCGTCCGTGCCGGAAACAAGCACAGGATTCGGTGTGCCGCTCAGGTCAAGCTCAAAAAGCCCGCCAAACCCGCCAAGCCCACCAAGCGTTCCTGCGACTCGCGTCCGCTCGACATGAGCCTTCATCAATTCAACCGCCTCGTAACCCGCCGTTATATCCACGCCGGCGCTGCGGTAAACTTCACTTCTGCTATTTTTATTCACACCCTAATAATGCCCCATCGCAAGCCATTGCCGCAAGCAACTCGCTTCGGGCAACACCGGTACGACAAGGCAGTTTACCGCGTTTATCATGGATAACAGCCACTCAAATACAGCCTGTAAGACAACTTTTGGGCTGCCTCACAAGCCCTGTCAATGCCGCTTATCGCATGGTGTAAATTTTGTTACAAAACTGTTTTGCGTCGTATTTGTTTAGAACTTTTCTTCCAAAAGAGTCTGCATTTCCGCTATAGCCTTCTCTTCGTCTTCGCCATTGGCCACAACGACTATACTGTCGCCGCATTTTACGCCAAGTTTCATAAGCGCGAAAAGTTGTTTTGCGCTGGCAGTTTTATCACCTTTTTTTATTGTTATTTCACTGTTAAATTCTTTAGCTTTTTTTACAACATCGCCGGCTGGCCGCGAGTGTATCCCAATCGGATCCTTAATGACATAATCGAATGTTTTCATAATTCCTCCTACCAATAATTTAGATGGTGTAGCCGCCAGTATTCAGTTTCCGAACAGCTCACATTTACATTATATTAAACAAACAAAAACGTCAAGAGAATCAATACGGCGCAACTACGTTTAGCGTAGGGCAACGCTGATTAACTTGAGGCCTCGCCAACTTCGTTGGCGCATCAGCGTTGCCCTATGTATTTGCTCATTTCATTACGCAAATACGGCATTAAAGTAGCACCGATTTATGCGCACTCGCATAAATCAGTGCTTCCCTAGGG
>JAISZZ010000090.1 GCA_031284385.1 Treponema sp. | reverse complement strand
TAAGGAACTGTAAGGAAATAACATGACCATTTGGTCATGTTATTTCCTTATTGCATAAGCAATTTATTGCTTAGCAATTTAATAAAATGCTGTGCATTTTATTTTTTTACAGTTCCTAAGCCATTGGATTCGTCCGGCAGCCCGCCTGCTGTTACAATTCGTATCTAACCGGATGTTGTCCGTAACCACGGGTTACGGACAACGCCGTTTTGCTTTTTATATTTAGGAGAAACAATATGGATAAATCCTTGAAAAAATATTTTTTATTTTTTGTAGGGCCTACGCTGCTTTGTTTTATAATTGCTTTTATAATACCGTTTATTTACGGGATAATCCTTTCATTCGCAAAATTCAGAACCGTTACAGATTTAAAAATGGCTGGTTTTGCAAATTATATACAGGCTTTTTCTAATCCTGATTTTTTGAACGCTCTTTGGTTTTCAGCGCGTTTTACACTTGTTTCCGTCATAGCGACCAATGTTATTGCCTTTGCGCTCGCGTTGATGCTTTCGGGCGGAGTTCGAGGCACTAATCTTTACCGTACATTAATTTTTATGCCTAATCTGATAGGCGGTATCGTGCTTGGATATATATGGCAGTTTATAATTAACGGCGCTTTAAGCGTTGCCGGCGTTACTATCACGGTGGATGCTAAATATGGTTTTTGGGGACTGGTGATTTTAAGCAGTTGGCAGTTCATAGGTTATATGATGATAATTTACATAGCCGGAATACAAAATATATCAACCGATATATTGGAGGCGGCAAAAATTGACGGAGCAGGTCCATGGACGACGTTGCGAAAAATCACAATACCTCTTGTGATGCCGTCAATCACGATTACATTTTTTATGTCTGTAGCGAACTCGTTTAAGATGTTCGATCAGAATCTAGCTCTCACGGCGGGACTTCCCGGAAAACAAACTGTAGGCGTGGCGCTTGATATTTACAATACATTTTATAACAGATCAGGCTGGGAAGGCGTGGGTCAGGCAAAAGCCTTTATGTTCTTTATCCTCGTTGTTTTAATATCGCTTGTTCAACTGTCCATAACACGTGGACGGGAGGTGGAAAATTGATGATGTCTAACAATCATGGAATCCGCCGCCTAAAAAGCGGCAGTCTGATTATCGGCGTTACGCTTGGCGCGGTGTCGCTGCTGTTTTTGCTGCCTATAATTCTGGTTATCCTTAATTCATTTAAATTTAAACTTGATGTTATAAATACGCCGTTTGCGCTTCCTAACGCCGAATCGTTTGCGAGTTTAAGCAATTACACTAACGGATTGGCCGCTACAGATTTCTTTAAGGCCGCAGGTTTTTCTGTTTTTATTACCGTGTTTTCAGTCGCGCTTATAGTGTTATTTTCCAGTATGACATCATGGTTCATAACACGCAGCCGCAGTGTTTTATGCAGGGCGCTTTACTTCGCGTTTACATTTGCGATGATAGTTCCGTTTCAAATGGTGATGTTTCCGCTTACTCTTGTCGCAAACCAGCTTCATCTTGATAATCCGGTGGGTATATTATTTATTTATCTGGGCTTCGGCGCGGGAACTTCAGTTTTTTTGTATTCCGGTTTTATTAAATCAGTGCCCATCGCGGTTGAAGAGGCCGCCGTTATTGACGGCTGTACGCCTATACGCGCCTTTTTCAGTGTTGTGATGCCGATGCTTACCCCGATTTCAATTACCGTGGCAATATTAAATACTATGTGGATTTGGAACGACTATCTTTTACCCAGCCTGATAATAGGTTCCGAATACCGCACGATACCGGTCGCCGTTCAGTATTTACGCGGCGGATACGGTTCGATAGATATGGGTTATATGATGGCGGTTATAACAATGGCGCTTATACCTATCATCATTTTTTATTTTATTTGTCAAAAATATATTATCAGCGGTGTTACCGCAGGTTCCGTTAAGGGATAGATAACTGAATATAAGCATGAAATATATTTTAATTATTGGCACCGCATTGATAACAGGTTTTTTAATATTCGCGGCGGTTACTCCATATCCCGCCGTGTATTTTGTCCGCTGGTTGTTTAAACGGTATCCATACACGGTACCAGCCGGCTATGAGCGTTATTTAGAAAATGTTACTGTAGAAAGTGGCATAGCTTATGGTTCCGCGTATCCCGGCGGCAGACTGGATATAATAAAACCAAAAAAATTTACCGGCAGTGAAAAAGTAATTTTTGCAATGCACGGCGGCGCTTACATTTCTGATGGCGGCGATACAAACTTTTATTACGCTATGCTCGCAAACGAGGGTTTTGTAACGGTGAATGTAAATTATGCAATTGCGCCTGAACAGGCAAAGTATCCTGTTCCCGTAAAACAGCTTGAAGAAGCCTACATTTTTATAAAAGAACATAACGATCTGTATAAATTGAATTTGGATAAAGTATTGTTCTCAGGTGATTCGGCGGGTGGTCAGATTGCCGGACAATTTGCCGCGATGCAGACAAACCCTGCGTATATAGAAATGATGAACGGTCTTTCACCGGTACAATTCAAACAAGTTGTGCCGTTAGAATCTATTGACGGCGTAATATTTCTATGCGCGATTTATGATTTCTTGCAGCTTGAGCCGCCGCCAGAAAATACGATGAAACTGCCGTTAAAAAAATTAGCCCAAGCCTATTTCAACAGCGCGGATGTACGCAGTAAACTTATCGCGAGCGCCGGTTTTCTCGATAAAATTACCGGTGATTTTCCGCGCGCGTTTATTACGGACGCGAATACTTATTCATTTGATTTTGAAGCAAAAGAAATGGCGGCTATTCTTGAATCAAAAGATATACCTGTCAGCGCCGTATTTTATGACGCAGTTGAAGTTACGTTGAATCATAACTATCAATTTCACATGGACACGCCGCAGAGTCTTAATACATATCAAAAACTGGTTGAATTTATAAATGAATAGTTTTCGCGGCACCTCCGCACGTAAATGTTTTTTTCGCATAATAATTTATCCGGCGGTTACAGCCGTCTTTGTTTTCGCCGCCTGCTCGCGTTCCGCACCCGTGATAGCGTTCTCAACCATGACGCTCAACTACATTGAAAACGATTCGGGCCCTGTCCCCACACTCAATTTTTTTGTGATAGCAAATGATGACGACGGCTATGAAGACCTCGCGGAATTGCGTTTATACAATGACTATGACGGGCTTATATGGTCGTTCACGCCTGATAACTGGATACGTTACGATGAATCTGGAAATATATGGCTCGGCAGCAACAGAATAGCCATGGCGGGCGGCGAAGCGTTTCCGGGAGGACAGTACCGCGCCGTCCTTATCGACAAGGGTGGCGAGCGTACCGAACGGACATTCGGTTTTGAAGTACCGGCTGTACCGCTTCATCAGTTTCCAAAACTTACGGTTTCCGAAGGCGAATATAAAATTGATTCCGATTATCCTGAGCTTTATTTCCTATGTTACAACGCGGACGGCTCATACCGCTCCTCTGTAAAAGTTGAAGCCAAAACAGGAACCATAGCATCGTTAAGGCTTGGCTCCGATATTTTGACTATATCGCTGTGGGCGCATGATTCGGCGCGCTCAACGTCCGCTCTTACAAAAATGACTCCGGTACGCTGAAATACGCGCTATTTATGGATAAAGAAACATTTGTTACAAAAAGTTATGTGCTGCGAGGCGGGCGGATGAGCGAGGCGCAAAAGCGTTCCCATGAAGTTTTGAGCGGGCATTACTGTATCCCATTCAGCGATTCGCCGTTGGATATGAGCGCAGTTTTTAGCAACTCCAATCCTGTAACGATAGAAATCGGTTTCGGGATGGGAAGCGCCACTGTGGAAATAGCTTCCGCAAATCCACAAAAAAATTATATTGGTATAGAAGTCTTTCGCGCCGGCGTGGGGCGGCTGCTCTGGGAAATTGAACAACGCAGTCTCGTCAATTTACGGATTATCGAGCATGATGCCGTCTCCGTACTGGAAAAAATGATTCCGGACGGCAGTGTAGAAGCGTTTCATATTTTTTTCCCCGACCCTTGGCCAAAATCTAAACAAAAAAAACGCCGGCTTATAAAACGCCCGTTTACGGATTTGCTTGCCTCAAAATTAAAGGTAAACGGCTATATTTACATGGTCAGCGATTGCGTGGATTACTGCGAAGCCGCCCTGCCGGAGCTTTCAGCCGTAGAGCCGCTGCGTAATGTTTTCCAGAAATACGCTGTGCGCCAAAGTTGGCGTCCACTTACAAAATTTGAAAAAAAGGGGATCGAGCGCGGCAGTGTTATAAATGAACTGTTTTTTATAAAAGATTTTGCTTGAATTTAATAAAAAACAATGTTAATCTTTTGACAAATCTTATTTAGAGAGGTGTATTATGGCTTATAAAATCACAGATGAGTGCGTTAATTGCGGCACTTGTGAAGACGACTGTCCGTCCGAAGCTATTTCTGAAAAGGATGGTATCCGTTGGATCGATCCTGCGAAATGCGCGGACTGCGGAACTTGCGTAGATTCCTGTCCTACAGAAGCAATTAAAGAGGAATAGTAACATATTCTCAAAGCCGGGGCGCGAAGCCCCGGCTTTTTGCTGCCTGGGCTGGATATCATCAAATTGAATTGGCGGGATAGTCTTTATGGCAGGGAGTTTACGGTTAGGGGTAGCCGGATACCATCAAATTGAATTAACGGGTCAGAATTACGGTTTAGGGAGGTGTCCGCCGTCAAATTGAATTGGCGGGTCATATAAATTCAATGATGAATATTTATAAATCACGGCTTATAATTGTTTTATTTTATTTTTTTGCGCCGCTTTACATAATTTTTGGGCAAGAAAATAAAGCGGCGCTGCCGGTCATAGAGCGGCTCGATATACGTGATACTACATTCAAACAATTTTTGGACGATGTGGAACAGGGGCGCAAAGCTGTTCGTTCTTTAAATGTATCTGCCGAAGCTAAAAACATCGCTCAGATGCTTACGATATATTTTTACACGCCTAACGAAGAAGATGATTTTTTCAGGATAGCGGCACGGTGCAACATTCCTTACGCGGCGATAGCCACGCTAAACCGCCTGTCGCGTACGCCTGTCTTTCCATCTGGAACGCTGATGTTGCCTTCCGTACCCGGTGTTTTTATACCGGAAGAGCCGGATAGCGATATTGAACGGTTGATTCTGTCGGGCAGAGGCATTGATGCCGGCGTTCCTATCAACATAAACCTTCCGGGAGGAAAGCGCCGGTTTAATTTTATTCCGGGAGATGAGCTGACCCCGAATGAACGGGCTTTTTTTCTTAATCCGGGTGTTTTTCGGTTTCCGTTGCAAAAATTTACGCTGACAAGCTCTTTTGGACCGAGGGTAAGCCCTATAAGTGGGCGGCGTTCCGTACACAGTGGACTTGACTTTGCCGCCCCTTCAGGAACGGAAGTTTACGCGGCGCGTGACGGCGTGGTTATCGAAGCGTCCGAAAATTCTGTTTACGGTAAATATATTATAATTCAGCATGATGATGGCTGGACAAGTTTGTACGGCCATCTGTCTTATATAAATGTAGACTTGCGAACCCATGTGAAAACTGGTATATTCATAGGTAAGGTTGGTTCGACTGGTTTATCGACAGGACCGCATCTTCATTTTGAACTACGACAAAACGGTAAAGCTCAAGACCCGGTTAGATTGTTAGGAGGGCGGGGGATGGATGGGTAAATTCAAAATTTATGTTCGGTTTATTTCTTTTTTATTTTTTCTGAATTCAGAGCTTAACGCCGAAAGTGTCCGCGTTTTTGTAAAAGAAAGAATAGATTTAAGCGGCGATGTACCCGCCGGTGTCTCAGTTTCACTTTCGTACAACGATTCGTTGTTAATTTTTCTAAATCAGGATGTGCGCTTTATACGTGGTATTGAGCTTGAGTTTACCGCGCCTCAATCATGGCTGCCGCACAGTGGTAGCATAGCGCTTGGTCTTTACTCAAATCTTGACAAGACACCCGTAAGAGGGACTGCCGATATTGAATGTACCAAGCTCTTTTTTGAGCCTATTCCAAACAAGATACAAACTATTTATCAAATACCGATACGCGCTCAGCATGGTTTGCGCGGCACTCCCTACTTGACGCTGTTCAAAAATCCGGTGATGCCCGATAGATTTCCATTGCTTTTTAAGCTGACACCTATTATGAAGGGCTGGAGCGCGGAAATCGAGACGATGCGGTTTCAGTTGACTGTTAAACCTATTTTTAGCGATGAAGGTATTCTTACTGTCAATGTCCACCATCCCGAATTTCAGCCTAATGGCGAATACGTCATGCTTATTGATGAACAGGTTACGGATAATTCCGGCGTTGAGATGTTTATCAAGGAAGGCGAGCATACTTTAACGCTGCTGTCTTCCGATTACCGCGCCGAAAACCGCCGTTTTTTGATAGAGCGCGGGAAAACACTTAGTCTTTCCGTTACGCTTCATGATTTGACCCCGCTTATTATTTTTGAAGCGCCGGAACAGGCGCGTATTTTCATCGACAATACGCCTGTCGCGCGTACAGATTCCCCGATTGCCGTAGAGCCGGGTACGCACGACTTGCGGATACAGGTGAGCGACTACACTATTATAAAAACCGCCACGATAGAGAAGGGTAAAACGTATCGTGTGGCTTTTATTGTTGATATGCAGGTTGCGGAAGAATAGGCCGTCGGGTGGCCGAAACGGACAGCGGCCGTTTTAGCACGCGAACTTGTTTCGCACGCGAACTTGCTTCGCACGCGAACTTGCTTCGCACGCGAACTTGCTTCGCACGCGAACTTGCTTCGCACGCGAACTTGCTTCGCACGCGAACTTGCTTCGCACGCGAACTTG
>JAISZZ010000147.1 GCA_031284385.1 Treponema sp. | reverse complement strand
TGGCCTGTTTCCACGCCGGCCCAGTACGCCGGAATCGCGGCGTTGACGGAAAAAAATTATATCACAAACGCACGGGCGCTTGTAAAAGAAGAGCGGGCAAGAATGAAAGATGAATTTAGACGGCTTGGTTTGGACGTTCTGGGCGGAGATGCCAATTTCATTTTTTTTAGAGTATCCATCGGTTCAGGCTTCGATAAAAATACATTGTTTGATATACTTTTACGGCGAAATATTTTACTGCGGCGCTGTGATAATTACCGGGGACTGAATGACAGTTATTTCAGGGCGGCGGTACTTACACACGATGAGAACACGCTGCTTCTGCGCTCACTGTCGGAAATCAAACTGTCTAAAAAAGATACGCGGGATGTCGCTCGGGTTGGTGGGGGGGGGGGGGGGTAGATGGCTAAATCAATAATGATACAAGGAACCGCGTCAAACGCGGGAAAGAGCGTAATAGCCGCCGGACTTTGCAGGATTTTCAAACAGGATGGTTACAAAGTCGCGCCGTTCAAATCGCAAAACATGGCGCTTAATTCATTTATCACAAAGGCCGGACTCGAGATGGGGCGTGCACAGGTGGTTCAAGCGGAAGCATCAGGCATAGAGCCGGATGTTGACATGAATCCGGTGCTGCTGAAGCCCACAGGCGATTCAAAATCGCAAGTAATAGTGCACGGCAAAATTTGGAATGAGCTTAGCGCCCGCGATTATTACAATTTTAAGCAACATCTGATTCCAAAAATAACGGAATCGTACCGGCGGCTTGCCGGAAAATTTGATATAATTGTACTTGAAGGGGCGGGTAGTCCGGCGGAAATAAATTTGCGCGATAATGACATTGTGAATATGTTTATGGCGCGACTTGCCTCAGCTCCCGTGCTTCTCGCCGCCGACATTGACAGGGGCGGCGTATTTGCGTCTCTTGCCGGAACCATGCTTTTATTTACCGAAGATGAGCGTTCCTACGTGAAGGGGCTTATTATAAACAAGTTTAGAGGCGATAATTCGTTGCTGGATTCAGGCTTGCGGCAGCTTGAGGATATAACAAAAAAGCCTATATTGGGAGTTATTCCGTACTTCCATCTTGACATTGATGATGAAGATAGTCAAAGCGAGCGGCTGGAAAATATATTCAGCGGCGGCGTGGTTAAAATCGCTGTGGTCAGGCTGCCGCGTATGTCAAACTACACTGATTTCAACGTGTTCGGCGCGTCTGTAAAATACTGTTCCACCGCGAAAGATTTAAAAGACGCAGGACTAATCATAATTCCCGGAACAAAAAATACGATGGGTGACCTCGCATGGATGCGAAAAAACGGCATCGAGGACGCGGTAAAAAAAAGTGCCGCCGAAGGAAAACCAGTGTTCGGTATATGTGGCGGTTATCAGATGTTGGGCGTTAGTATCGCGGACCCATTCAACGTGGAAGGCGGCGGCGATATCGACGGCATGGGTCTCCTGCCTGTCGAAACTGTATTTGAAACAGAAAAACACATGACGCGGGTCAGCGGGAGATTTTTAACGCTTAACGGCATATTTAAAGATTTATCCGGTAAAGAAATTGAAGGCTACGAAGTCCATATGGGTACCACAAAACCGGCGTGCGGATTGAAAATGTGTAATCCGTTGGCATTGATAACGGACTCCGTAAGCGGCGCAGAAAGTATTGATGGCGCGTACAGCGGCACGGTATACGGTTCATACATTCACGGTATATTTGACGCGGAAAATATATCTACGTTAATAGTTAATGCCCTGTACCGCGAAGCGGGCATTGAATACAACGGCGCGAATGAAATATCCGCGAAACAGCATAAAGAGAATCAGTACGATATGCTCGCGAATATACTGCGCGATTCCATTGATCTTGACCGGATTTATAAAATCCTAAATGCTGGAATCTAAAGTATTGTTCAAAAAGACGGCGGCATCTGAAAATAGGCGGGATATGAATAGTTTGTATACAAAACCGGAAGATATTGAAAAACGCAGTTTTGAAATTATCGGAAAAGAACTCGCGGAACGTGTAAACAGAAAACCAAGAACAATCATTGAAGACAGTGTTGTAAGGCGTGTAATTCATACTACAGCCGATTTTGATTTTGATGATAATATTATCTTTACGCATGACGCGGCGCGGACGGGTTTTAATTTATTGAGATCTGGTATAGATATTGTTACCGATACCATGATGGCAATGACGGGGATAAACAAGGCGGTTTTATCAAAATCAGGAGGCCGTGTTCATTGTTTTATGGCGGACGCGGACATAGCGGAAACCGCGAAACGAAACGGCGTTACGCGAGCGAGCGCTTCTGTTGACAAGGCCGCCGCTCTTGGCAAACCGCTGATATTTGCGGCGGGTAACGCGCCTACGGCTCTTATTCGTATTCACGAACTTCTTAACGAAGGCGCTCTGGATGCCAAGCTGGTAATAGCAGCACCGGTAGGTTTTGTTAATGTTGTGGAAGCTAAAGATTTGTTTTTGGATGTAAATATTCCGTGTATAATAGCCCGCGGTAGAAAAGGCGGCAGCGCTGTCGCCGCTGCTATTGTGAACGCGCTGCTGTATCTTAATCCGTGATGACATTTACGCACGTTAAATTATATTAGATTTGTCTATTTGTGAAGTGAAGGAGATATTATGTCAATTTATGATAAATACTTTTTGATGAAGGAAAGTGACGTAGCCGCCTACGTTACCGCAAAGATGCCGGATTATTTCAACGCGCCGCATAAATTAAATGTAAAAGAGATTGGCGATGGGAATCTGAATTATGTATTTCGCGTGGTAAATGAAATTGACGGGCGCGCAATCATCGTAAAGCAGGCGGGTGTGTCACTGCGAATATCCGCCGAGATGAAGGTTTCTACCGACCGTAACCGCATCGAATCTGAGATTCTGCTGTTACAAGATAAATATGCCGGCGGCCTTGTTCCAAAAGTGTATCAGTACGATACCGTCATGTGCGTGTGTATGATGGAGGATCTGTCTAACTACCGGCTGATGCGTTACGCGCTGATGGAACATAAAACTTTTCCGCATTTTGCCGGGGATATTACGGATTATATGGTGAATACGCTGCTTAACACTACGGATATTGTAATGGAACACAAGTCAAAAAAAGATTTGGTAAAAAGGTTTATCAACCCTGAACTTTGCGAAATTACAGAAGACCTTGTATACACCGAGCCTTACAACGATAATAAAAAACGCAATATTGTAACTCCTGAAAATATTGACTTTGTAAAAAAAGAATTGTACGGCGACAAAAAATTACATCTGGAAGCTGCGAAACTGAAAATTGAATTTATGAATAACGCACAAGCTCTGCTTCACGGAGATCTGCATACCGGATCCATATTCGTAAAGGATGATAACGATGAGACGGGGGCAGCTACACGGATATTTGATCCGGAATTCGCGTTTTACGGCCCCATAGGTTACGATGTGGGCAATGTAATAGCGAATCTATTTTTCGCATGGCATAATGGGAACGCGGCGGGCAAAACCGCTTTTTGCGATTGGATTTTAACGACAGCCGCCTCAGTGATAGACCTATTCAAACAAAAATTTCTTGATGACTTCGCGAAAAACGTTACCGATGTGATGGCTAAAACTCAAGGTTTTGCCGAATACTACCTATCTTCGATTATTTCCGATACGGCGGCCTGTACCGGACTCGAGCTGATACGCCGCACCGCCGGTATGGCTCAGGTGAAGGACATTACAACAATTGCCAACAGAGAAATGCGCGTAAAGGCCGAGCGCGTAAACATACTCTGCGCGAAAGACTGCATCTTAAACCGCGCCTCGTTCACGCGAGGACAGGACTTTACGGACGCGCTGCAACGGGCATTGAAAAAACTTGAATAACGCGCCGCCATGTTCGGGGAGGGGGCATCAAACAAAAGTATAATGGAGTTATGCGGGAGGTATATATGGAAAAAAATATAATGCGGTACGATACAGTTAATTTGGACGATGAGAATAGCGCCCTCTTGATTATCGATCAGACAAAACTGCCGAATGAAGTTGAGATGCTTCATCTTACGGAGCAAAAGGATATTCATGACGCGATATACCGGCTGCAAGTGCGCGGCGCTCCGGCTATCGGGGTTGCCGCGGCGATTGGCCTGTACCTCGCGGCGAAAAAAATTGATGCGGATCGCTGGGAAGACTTTTACAGGCGTTTGAAAGATGCGAAGGATTATTTGGCATCGGCGCGGCCTACGGCGGTGAACCTGTTTTGGGCGCTGGACAGGATAGAAAAGGCCG
>JAISZZ010000077.1 GCA_031284385.1 Treponema sp. | reverse complement strand
CTAAGGAGCAAGCTCATTTCATTACGCAAATGTGTCAACTTCGTTGACATTCGCATTAAAGTAGCACCGATTGCGTCAACTACGTTGACGAATGCGCACTCGCATAAATCAGTGCTTCCCTAGCTGTTCGCTAAAGTAGGTAAGGAACTGTACAGAAATAACATGATTTATCACTTGTTAGCGACAGACCTATTGACATTTAACTTTAGTTGTGGTAACAAAATAGAGTGTTCAAAATGATTTGAAGGCGGTGAAAGCGGGTAACTGTAGCGCCGGAGCGTCCGGTGTAGTGTCCGCGTTGTGTAATTGTCTGGGATATTCGCCCAGATGGTTTCCGTTGAAAATGCGGTTTGTGTCATGCAATCCGGAAAATTATGTGGCGGCAATTGCCGTCCGAGAGGAGTAAAACTATGGCGGCAGCAAGTAAAAATGCCCGTACTACGAGTAGTACGCAAAAATTTTTCTGTTCCTGCGGGGGCGAGATAAAAATGAAGACGCTTTTTGAAAGTGGTAAAGTTAAAACCATTGCAGAATGTGAAAAATGTAAGAGGTCGGAGCGCAGACCTTCGGATTTTAAGTAGAGGTTGGAGGTAATTTTGGCAAAAAATAGCACATCAGCGGAGAAGCGTCTCCGTCAGAGTGAAGAAAGACGACTCAGAAACAGGACTGCAAGAAGCGCCGTAAAGACGAGCGTTAAAAAATTTCTTGTTTTAACGCAAAAAAAGGATTTTGATGGGGCGAGGACTGCTTTAAGCGGTATGACAAAACTGATCGATACCGCCGCGAGAAAAGGCATAATCAAAAAAAATGCGGCTGCCCGCAAAAAATCACGTATGCAGAAACTTTTTAACCGCGTTAAAGCGGCGCAGTAAAGTTTTGGGTCACAAAAAGAATGAGCGTGGAAAAATTCACCAAGTCTGAAATAATCGACATCATTTATGAAAAATCTGGAATGAACCGCTCTGATATTAAGTTGGCTCTGGACACAACGTTTAGTTCTATAAGAGAAGCGCTGCGCGGCAATAGGATTGTGGAATTACGCGGGTTTGGCACGTTTGAAGTACGGTTTCGGCGAGGGCGTTCAAAGGCGCGAAACCCGCGTACCGGCGAGTGGGTGCCCACGGTTCCGCACGGGATAGTCGTTTTTCGTCCCGGCAAGGAAATAAAGCAGGCGGTATGGTCTACCGGTATACCGGATGAGTGTAATATTGTACAGCAAGGCGACGAGGTATCGTCAGTCAGCGGCCTTATCGCGGATGAAACGACAGCTTAAAATCTTGTCTGACTGTGATTAAAACAATGTTTACAGACAAAAAATCTGTTCCAACGCCCAAGAATACGGTGGACAAGAGTGTAAACCGTGTTTTTTTCATGGATTTCATTAAAAATTCCGGTCTGATACTAGGCGCGGCGGCGCTTTTTACGCTTGCTCACCCCAGTCCGGTCTTTAAAAATGGCTTACCGGTTCTTGCATGGATTATGTATCTGCCCACACTCCTTGTTATACGCCGTTCTACGCATCCCGCCTGCCTGTTTTGGGGGGCAGTTTACGGTTTTACGGCATTTTCACTGTTTAATTACTGGTTGAGCGTATACCATTTTGTAGCCGGTATCTTTCTTTCTTCACTTTATCTATGCTATTTCGCGGTGCTTTTTTTCGCGCTTCGTTTCGCGCTTACCCTGTTTCCGCGTTACGGTTTTATTCTACAGTGGTTGATTTTTGTAGGCTTTGAATACCTGCGTTCGCTTGGTTTTTTAGGCTATTCTTATGGAATTACCGGTTATACTCAATGGCGGACGCTTCCACTCATACAAGTAGCAAGCATAACAGGCGTGTGGGGTGTTTCCGCGTTGTTAATTTTTCCACAAACACTGACGGCATCGTATTTACGCGTTTTTTTCCTCAAAAAACCGCTCAACTTTCGTCTTTCAACCCCTATTTTAAGTCTGATTCTATATATTGCCGTTCTCGCGGCGGCTTTGAGCTATGGATTTGTTGCGACGCACGATTTTTCGGGCTACAAAACGGCGCGTATCGCGTTGATTCAGCCTAATACCGATCCATGGAAAGATGAAATATCAGACTATTACAATAATTTCAAAATTTTGAAACGGCTGAGCGAAGAAGCGTTAGCGGAGAATCCCAAGCCGGATCTCGTTGTATGGCCTGAAACCGCTTTTGTCCCGATGATATACTGGCATAGTCATTACCGTACCGACAGAGATTATTATCAACAAGTGAGAGAACTATTGGATTTTCTTGCTGGCCATGATACTCCGTTTATAATCGGCAATGACGACGGACGTCGCGAGATGACGGAGGACGGGATAATCGACAGAGTTGACTATAACGCCGCCATCCTGTTTGAGCGGGGCGAGATGACAGAGGTATACAGGAAAATCCATCTTGTACCGTTTACGGAACATTTTCCGTACAAAAAACAACTTCCGCTTATCTATAAACTTTTGGAGGATGTGGACACTCATTTTTGGAAGAAGGGGGAGCGCTGGGTTGTTTTTGATGTAAACGGGATTAGGTTTTCAACTCCGATATGTTTTGAGGATACGTTTGGCGACTTGTCTCGGGAATTTGCGCGTAACGGTGCGGAACTCATCGTCAATCTCTCAAACGATGCTTGGTCTAACAGCCTAAGCGCCCAGATGCAGCATCTTTCTATGGCGGTTTTTCGCAGTGTTGAAAACCGCCGCGCCATGACGCGGTCTACCGCTTCCGGTCAAACCTGCGCCATAGCGCCGGACGGTAGGATTATCGCTATGGTTGAGCCGTTTACGGAGGCTATGTATACTGTTTCCGTGCCTGTTCTTACCGAACAAACCGTTTACACAAGGTATGGCGACTTTTTACCCCGCCTGTTTCTCGCCGCCGCTCTACTTATGCAGCTTGCCGGCGCGGCGTTCCATCTTGCGAGATTGAAAAAATAGTATGCGGTTTATCGTTTTTATTTTGATAGTGCTTGTCCCGTTTACATTTGCCGGCGCTCAAGATGCAGAGCGTGCGGATGTTTCGACGGAGGATGCGGCAAGGCTAGCGGCTTTTTCAAACGCGGAGCGGATTTGGGGTAAAGGGGTAGAGTCTGCCATTGAGGAGGCATACCGGCTCTGTTTTAAGACTGTGATAATTGATGGCAGAGTAATAACTCTCCGTATGCCGTTTGCCGAAAACCATGAACGCGACAGTCTTGTTGAGGGTGGATGGGAATTTCTGGGAAAAGGAAAGGCCGATTCCGCCGCGCTCTGGCCTGTCATTATAAATGCTTTTGAAACGAAAGATTTTGCAAATTATATCGAGACGCTGAAAAATGGGAGAGAACAGGTGATTATTTTTGACATAGCCGAGCGCAAATGGTCAGTTTCGCGGGATATTTTTGATATTGCCCGCATGAAAGCCGGTTCCTACCACGGATTGCCGCACCGTCCCTATGTCCTTGTTCATGGAAATGGCGCGGAGCAAAGCGACATCTATAATTATTTATACTGCATAGCTTGGACAGGTATGGATTGTTCAGGATTTGTCTGGCATACGCTTTCTTATATTGCTAAACAGGCAAACGTGAACCTTGGCATGACGCTTAGGCAGGCGCTTGGCGTTCCAAGCGGCGGCGACCCTTCATACTTTGCCGGCACCGCTTTTTACAATTCGCGCAGCCGCGAGATAATTTCCGTTGACGACACAATAAAGAATCTTAAACCCGCCGATATTCTGCTGTTCCGCGCCGCTGACGGTTCGATGGCGCATTCCGCCGTCATTCAGTCAATAGATTTTTCACGCGGTATTATCCGGTATCTGCAAAACACGGACGAAGCTCCGCTTGCTGAAAGAGGGGTTCACGAATCGTTTATCTATTTCAATCCCAAACGCGCCGATTTAAGTCTTAAAGATACTTCGCTGGAGTGGACGCAAAAACGCTTTTCGCCGTTTCCCGGAGAAAAGGCATCCGCTTTTTCGGACGACGGCCAGCGTTACCGCGCCTACGGAGGGGGGCGTGTAGTCCGCCTGCGCGCCATGGTTCCCATCATCGAAAAATTACGGTGAGACCGTTTTGCTAAGGAACTGTAAAAAAATAAAATGCACAGCATTTTATTAAATTGCTAAGCAATAAATTGCTTATGCAATAAGGAAATAACATGACCAAATGGTCATGTTATTTCCTTACAGTTCCTAAGTGCGCGGCGCAATATCTTTTATATTCCCGATTTTCTTCTGTTACATTCTTTACACAACATTTGGCAATTCGCCGCGTTTGTTTTACCGCCGGAATGCCAAGGGTTTATATGGTCGCCCTCCATCTCTTCATACTCAAAAAGTTTTTTGCAATTATTGCAAACGCGGTTTTGCCGCTCGTATGCCTCGCGTTTCATATTGTCGCTAAAGGCGCGAATGTTTAGATGGCGTTCCTCGCGGTCCAATACATAGGCGTAAATA
>JAISZZ010000072.1 GCA_031284385.1 Treponema sp. | reverse complement strand
TTAAAAAATCAGACGGACTAAATAGGGCTTGACTCAACACTGCCCTGCCTCCTCAAGAATGACAATCCGTGTTCATTTGGATTACCGGAGCCGTTCCGTCAGCTTCCGCGAATGTCTCAATACAATTTCGGCGCTTAAAGCCGCCTTGTTTAGGAAAACTCTGATAAATTCCGTTGGAAACCTGCTTTATAACATGAGTAAACTCCACTGCCGCTTGGTCGTATATCCACGCCTTGCCATCGCTGATTTTTCCGCCGTTTTCAGCTTGGCGTTTTCCCAAACTTCGTACCGCACACGTTGCCTGTTCAGCGTGTTTGCTTCGAGAGCCGCCGCCGTCTGTTTGAATGGCAGAGGCATCGCGGATATTGAGACGCACAGAGCTCTCATGCACCGCCGTTTTGACATTGATAGCCCGACACGACAGTGGTATGTTCCACCTGTTGACAAGCTGTCCGGCGAGAACCTGTTTTGCCCCAAGGAATTTGTCGGCGGATTGCGAGTTTTCATCGTTTACATATCCCGATAGCTGGAAATCAAGCTATTTCAAGATTTATGACAGATTGTTGCAGCCGGCCACTTCGATACCCTAGGGCAACGCTGATTAACTTGAGGCCTCGCCAGCATAGCTGGCGCATCAGCGTTGCCATAAGGAGCCAAGCTCATTACATTACGCAAATGTGTCAACTTTGTTGACATTCGCATTAAAGTAGCACCGCTTGCGTCAACTACGTTGACGAATGCGTACTCGCATAAATCAGTGCTTTCCTAGCTGAATAACGTGCCGGTCAACTCCCCCATAATGTGTTCGGAAAGATTTTGATTGTCCGACTCGAAGGTGGCAATCAACATACTGTATCTGGCGGGTTGTTTACCCGCTGCCTTGGCGGCATACCGCTCTATCGCTTCATCTTTTGTTACTTCTTCTGCCGTTCCTCCCCCTGTGGCCATATACGCGCCTTATACCACATATCTTCCACAAGCTTTTGCGAAGCCGCATACCCATACAGGGCGAGTGCGCCATGAAAAAGGTCTAAAACCATCGAAACTACGATGTTTCAAGCAGAATTCGTGATTTTTGCCCCAGTACGAAAATCATGCAATTAGAATATTGGCTAAAATACGCCCTAAAATACAGTAATTTATAAGGTTTTCATGTAAAGCGCGTTAACCCTGTGCGAAGCGGTTTACGACTATTGCCCACATATTTCAAATAGGATATACTTTTAATAGGATTTGCCGCTTGCTGCCGGCATATAACTTATATTAAGGAGAGCGTAATGGCGGAAGCATTGACAAGTAAACGTCTTGTAGGAGTAGTTGTTCCAGTCGGCGCTTTGCGTGGAAAAGACAGCGTAGGCGTAGGCGAGTTTCCTGATCTTGTTGAATTTGCCAAGCTTTGCAAAAAAATGGACGTAGGTCTGATACAGATACTACCGGTGAACGATACAAGTTATGAGAGTTCGCCGTACAGCGCGTTATCGGCATTTGCGTTGAATCCTATCTATATGCGAATAGCTGACATCGCGGAAGCTGAAAATTTCGGCGAAAAATGGAAAGAAATAGGCGCAAAATACGAGCGCGAGATACGTTTTCCCTACTACAAAATAGCCAAGGCAAAATTGGATCTGCTCAGAAGGATTTTTTTAGAAAATATTGACAAAATAGAACGGAACGCGGCCATCAATGTATGGATTCAAAAAAATGAGTGGATAAAATCTTATGCTGTATTTAGAAGATTGAAAGAGGCCAACGAAGAGAAAAGCTGGAAGGAATGGAAGGCGTTTCAAAAAGTTACCCCGAAAGATATAGAGGCGTTATGGAACGATTCCAAGCACAAGGCCGATCACCTGTTTTGGGTGTGGCTTCAGTTCAATCTTGATGAACAGTTCAGGACGGCGGCAGATAAAATAGCGGATATGGACATAATCCTCAAAGGCGACCTCCCTATACTGATGAATTTGGACAGTTGCGATGTTTGGGCGCACCCTGAGTATTTTCATCTAAGTCTTTCGGCGGGAGCGCCGCCCGACATATACAGCCCGGACGGGCAGAACTGGGGATTTCCAATATACAACTGGGCTAGTCAGGCAAAAGACGACTATAGCTGGTGGCGTATGCGTATAAAAGTGGCCGAAAGATACTACAAAGCCTTCAGAATCGATCATGTACTCGGATTTTTTAGGATTTGGGCTACCGCACGACAGTACGATTCGTCGGCGCTGGGACGTTTTATCCCGTATACGCCAATAAAAAAAGAAGAATTGTATGAATTAGGCTTTGATGATGGCAGAATACGCTGGATTACGCTGCCGCATATTCCCACACACGAGGTTTGGGATGCCGTACAGCGTAAAGCCGGCGGCACACCGGAAGATGTGCAGCGGATTTTTAATCTCGCGCTAGACCGTATAGGCAATGAAGAGTTATGGCTCTTCAAAAAATCGATAAAACACGATGCCGACATAAACCGGCTGGATATACACCCCGCCGGAAAAGCCTATCTCTTAAAAGAATTGGCCGATCGCATCTTTTTGGAATATGAAAAAGACACTTATTCCTTTATTTGGACATACCGCGTTTCCCGCCAGTATAAGTCACTTTTCGATGATGAACGTGTCAAAATAGACAATTTTTTGACCAAAAAAACGGACTTTTCAGAGAAAAGATGGGAAAAAGACGCGAAAAAAATACTTTCAATTTTAACAGAAAACTCTTCGATGATCGCCTGCGCGGAGGATTTGGGCGTTCAAACTGAATGTGTTCCGCGAGTGCTAAACAAGTTGAAAATTTTATCGTTAAAAGTTGTGCGTTGGGAACGGGATTGGAGTGCAGCCGGTCATACCTACATTCCGTATGGCGAGTACCCCGAACTTTCGGTTTGCACAACATCGGTACACGACAGCTCTACGCTGCGACAGTGGTGGAACGAGGAAGCCGAACAGGAAATTTTCGCCGCATTCAACGGCGCACCGTCCCTGCCGAAAAGTTATAATCCGGGAACGGCGCGCACCTTTCTGCGTCAAGCCGCTTCCGCCGGTTCGCGCTGGCGGATTTTCCCAATCATCGACTTGCTGCACCTTACTCCGCGCTGGTACGCTGAAGACCCCGTGTCCGAACGCATAAATGTACCGGGTACTTCCAACGAATTTAACTGGACATGGAGATTTCCGGCAGGCATTGAGGAAATAGCGCAGGATGCGGAACTCATAACCGCTGTAAAAGAGCTGGGCGCTATTAAGACGCAGCCCGTCAAAAAATCCACAGCCGGCTCGAATTAAGCGGGTGTTCTGGGGAGACAATGATACTGTTTTCTGTCTTATGGATGCCGGCTTTTTACCTGTTTTGGATCACGATAAGGCCGGTGGACAGTAATTCCGGTGAACTTTGGGCGCTTCTTACCGGCAGTATCGCGGCTCTGGCGCGGTTTTTTATTCCTGCCGCAGTTGACACTTACGGTTTCGGTATATCCAGATATTTGAGCGCGTTTATTGACTATGTGAGTTTTCCCGTTCTGTTTCCCATGATTGTCGCCGCGTTAACGGCGCGTTTATATCCGCGCAGCGGCATTACGGATTATACAGGGTTTACGCTGCTTGCCCTTGTGCCGGTCGCGCTTGTGTGTTCGGCGCTATGGAGTTCCCGCCGCGATATTCTGCGGCTCGTTTGTACACCGTTGCTTTGGACGGCCATAATTACGGCTTTTTACCCGTTAATACAGATATTTAGGAATGGCTGGCGGCGGGAAGGTTTGTTCGGCAGGGGAATTCTTTGCAAAATTATAGCTGTTTTAGGGATGTTGATATGTATGCTGCTTCCGCCCGCCGTCTGGTGGAATTTCTTCCGTCAAAAATATATATACGGATTCGCGTTGTTGTTTCCGCTCCTTGTAATAATGGCGGCGGTATGTGTATGCTTTCTAAATAAGAAAAGGCTTAATGAAATCCCTGAGACTACAAGCGGCAAAAAGTAAATTTTTTAATATATGCACGATAATTGCTAAAATCAGGCGATTTTTCACAAAAAAACGTAATCTGGCCATAGCCGGACTGTTGCTGCTTTGTTTAATAGCCTTTGCCGATTATATTATGTCAGGGCTAACGCGGCGGACGCTGGTATTTCATTCGGCTGATAATGGGCAAGAGCTTGTTGAAGAACGTATGATAGCAAGGACTGGCTCGCGTGAAACCGATATAATTCGTTATGTTGAAGAAGTGATTCTGGGGACGCTTTCGCTGGAAACCGAGCCTTTACTGAATCGTGATGCTAAACTTGAGGCGCTTCTGCTGCGTGATGACACTGTTTATCTTAATATGTCGGAAGAAGCGGCAATACCTCCGGCGGTGGGACGGGTGACGGACAAACTAGAGACTTTACGCGAAGGCATACGCCGGAATTTTCCGTTTGTCACCAATGTGCGTGTTTTTATAGAGGGGAACGAAATAGCTATAGAGTAGTAATACTCTGCCGATAATAAAATGAGTGTATAGCCTTCATTATTAAAAATGGGGGCGTTGACATTTTCAAGAGTTTACCTATATAATGAATTAGGTATTTCAACTTGTGTTTTGTATACAAGTTTTATTATAGTATAAACGGAAAGGAGCAATAAATGAAGCGGTTATTCATTTTTGTAGCTTTTGCATTGGCGGCTGTCGGTACTCTGTTTGCGGATGAAAATGTCCTAATAGACTTTTCTAATCTTGTGCCTGATATTCTTTTGGATCAGGAGGGTGTCGAGCCCCAGAATCGTAAAACTACAATGGACTATTCTATCACGGCGGGTTCAAACTTCACGCCTGAGCAAAGAGTGTTGATGAGGACATCATTGGCAATCCCCAACTGGAGGGTTGAGTTGTCACCTTCCTCAAAATCGATTAGCAACAGTAGCAATAGTTACGCAAAAGTAGTTACGTCAAAACAATTTGAAAATGTAATGGGTGTACGGGTATCTTTCCCGGTAGCTTCCTATAATTCGTGGGCATTGATACGTCCTCCGTTTGATATTCCTGCTTATGAATTTTCAGATGTAGGGGAGGATGGCGTTATTACCCCTGTCCAGCCCGAAAGTTACAGTGCATCGGAGACTCGTTTTGAGGGTGGGTATGGCGTACTAAAAAATGTTGGCGCAATAAAATCCATAGCGGTAAGGGTTTACGGCATAAACGCCCTCCATTCCATATCGGCGATTTTAATTAACGGAAACGGAATAGCAAAAACCGTATTTATGGGTTATCTTGATTTTAACGGCTGGGCGGAACTTACATGGGATAACCCGCAGTACATAAACGAGTTGCGTGTTCGTTCCCTCCGTATTTATCAGTTATACCCCTCTTTTGCACAGTATATCCGGTTCGGCGGTTTCATTATTCAGCGGGACGGTTCGAATGAGGGCGGCGATTTTGTTGTATACTTCAAAGATGTTAAACTTGTATACGATAAAGCGCAGCTCGATGCTGCTGAGAATGATATAGACGACGATGCCGAATGGGGTTTAATAAAAATGCGCGAGGCCGACAGGCAGCGTAACGAACTTGCTAACTTCGGTAAAGAACAAATATGGCGCTTTAGCGAAGGTGAACGGAAGGCTCCTGAGCTCTATTTTTCTGACCTTGAGAGAGCCGCTGCCGCGAATGCTGCCGCCAACGATGCACAGTAATAAGCGCTGCTAAATAAATCAAAAATGTCCGAATGTAACTAATGTTACTTCGGACATTTTTGTATCGCAGATTGGGTGTAACGAGTGCCTGTATGCGGTACAGAAAAATTATAAAATAAAATGCGGCAAGTACTACCTGATAAAGGCAACATTCAAAAACAGTATGTTGCTGATTTTGCGGTGCGTGAATTAATAGTAAAAGAGCTTGAAAGTTATATAGAAAAACTGGTTTCCGGCCTCGCTTCACATTTAACAATAAAAGGCCGTGTAAAAAGTTTTCAAAGTTTCTTTAAAAAGTATTTACGTTATTTTAGAGAAAATTCAAATGACGGATTGCCTATTATATCTGACCAAATAGGCATAAGAGTCGTGTGCCCGTTCATCGAAGATACTGCCATAGTCGAGGCCATGATAAAAGAGAATTTTGAAGTTGTAGAGGTTGAGCGAAAAGGTTCATCTTACTCGTTTAAGGAATTTGGCTACGAATCTATACATTTTCTGATACGGCTTCCAGAAGAAATAGGTAAAAAATATAGGAAATCTTCTAACGATACATTTGCCAGCGATATTGTCGAAATTCAGGTTCGTACAATTTTACAAGACGCTTGGGCTGAAGTGGAGCATGAATTGGTCTACAAAGCTGAATTCAGGCCGTTTGACCACCCAATGAAACGTAAATTGGCGGCTATAAACGCCAGCCTTTCTCTTGCCGACACTATTTTCCAAGAAATACGAACATATCAGCGTCATTTTAACAAACAATTAGGAAAACGCAAAGAATCTTTTTACAACAAAATTGAACAGGCCGCCGATGACTTTCTATTTGAAAATATTGCGCGTAAGAATGCGAACAATGAGTCTAGTTTTAGTGTTGAAAACGCATCTATTGACGATTTGCTTTTAAACGCGCTCTATGCCCATAACCGCGGACTATTTTCTGAAGCGATTTCTTACTATTCTCATATATTAAAACTTGATATTGACAATAATACCGTATCACTGATTCATAAGCACCGGGGTATGGCTTTTTTTGCCCAATCGCTTTATGATGACGCGATAAAAGATTTTGACCTGTCATTGCGGTTTAACGGGAACTCGTATCAAGCGGCATACTATTGCGGTGTAGTACGCCTTGTGTTACAACAGTACGCCGCCGCCATTGATGACTTTACCAGATCGATAGAGATAAACGCATTTCAACCATACTGTTTTTATCGCCGTTCTGAAGCCTATTACCATTTGGACGATTACCCGCAAGCTCTTTCCGATTGCGAATCGGCGCTTGCCCTTGATCATGAACTTGTGGGCGCGTCTAAACTAAAAACTATGCTGCTTGGTAAATTAAAGATGTAATTCATTGACCGCGTTTCATTTTCTTTGCACCATGTTATTAAATTAAAAGTATGGAATTGGATTCAAGGCGAAAAATAGTGCGTATTATTCTGCTCTGTTGTGCGGTTTGCTGTATTATTGCCGGTATAATTCGCGGGGATGCCGCAGCTCTGTGGCGGAAGGCTGTTTTTATCTGCTTGGAGTGTATCGGAATTGCTTAAACGGCGCATTATACAAACGCTGTCCCTGATACTCTACAACTTGGAGACGGCAAACTTTAAGACGGGCGCAGTGTCCAAAAGTCCGCTGAAAAGAGCTTGCGTTCCCGGACTAAACTGTTATTCATGTCCAGGAGCGATAGCATCCTGCCCAATAGGCGCATTGCAGAGTGCTCTGGCAGAAGGCCGCACACCGTTACTGGCCGCCGGTTTCCTGTTGCTGTTTGCCGTTACGCTGGCTAGAACGGTCTGCGGTTTTTTATGCCCATTTGGACTGATTCAAGAAATGTTATACAAGATACCGTCCCGTAAGCTGCCAAAAACAAAGTTTACACGCCGGCTTAGCGCACTGAAATATGGGCTTCTCGTTATTTTTGTGATGGGATTGCCGCTCGCAGCTTTTCTCGCTAACGGCTTTGGCGCGCCGTTTTTTTGCGAATTCATCTGTCCGGCGGGAACTCTGGAGGCGGGCATCCCTCTGTTGCTGGCAGACAACGCTCTTCGCGGCGCGGCGGGATACCTATTCATCTGCAAAATTGCCGTACTGGTCGCAGTAATAGTTCTATCCATATTTTGCTTTCGCGTCTTTTGCCGTTTCGTATGCCCGCTCGGCGCGTTGTACGGACTATTCAACAGGTACGCGATTTTCGGGCTAAAGTTGGATGAAACCGTCTGCATCCATTGTGGAAATTGTATAAAAAAATGTGGAATGGATACAAAAATTGTCAATGACCGTGAATGTATCCGCTGCGGTAAATGTGCCGGCGAATGTCCTGTACAGGCTATTACCGGTACGCTTTTACCCAAAAAATCAATTATCAAGGAGAAACTATGAAACACAGTATAGAATTGATTACAAAATTTATGTTTAGAAAAACAGCGTTTTGTGTTTTTATTGTCGTAGCTGTTATTTCCGTATCAAATATACAGGCCGCCGATCTGACGACGGGTATGTCTGCCCCCGACTTCGTGTTTACTGCCACATCTACAGGCGAGTCTCAAAAACTATCGGATTACAAGGGAAAACCTGTGACACTGCATTTTTGGACTACATGGTGCGGCCCCTGTATCCGAGAACTACCGCTAATCTCGGAATTTACCGAATCAAACGCCGGTTCTATTGCCGTGCTTGCTGTAAATTGTGGTGAACGCGATAACACTGTTCGGTTATTTCTTTCAAAAAATAACATTAACCTTAACCTTGTCATGGATAAAAACAACTCAATTTCGAATCTATACAACATAAACGCGATTCCGCAAACATGGATGATAGATGAAAATGGAGTTATACGATCTATACAGGTCGGCTCTTACAGTAAAAAGGGGCTTAATAGAGATGTAGCCATGCTGCTCAAAAAGTAGGCGGTTTGCGGCTTAATTTTATATGCGCGGGGCACAGTAGCCCACCTCGCGCATTGTTGAAACAGATATGATGACTGTTCAAAATCCGTTTCATCCGTCATATTAATACTATGAAATCGTATACAAAAGAACTGTGGTTTAATACAAAATCTGAACGGGAATTTATCAATATAACCGGCGAAGTTGATAAAGCGCTTAAAGATTCAGGCATAAAAGAAGGTATCTGCCTTGTAAACGCTATGCATATAACCTCCAGCGTTTTTATTAACGATGATGAGTCGGGTCTGCATTATGATTTTGATAAATGGCTGGAAAAACTTGCACCACATGAGCCAGTGTCGGAATACCGGCATAATAACGGCGAAGTCAACGCGGATGCCCACATGAAACGCCAAATTATGGGTCGGGAAGCCGTTATCGCCATTACTGAAGGAAAATTACATTTTGGACCATGGGAACAGGTTTTTTACGGTGAATTTGATGGTATGCGGCGAAAGCGTGTGCTTATCAAAATAATCGGCGAATGAGTCTCCCCATCACAACATAAAACCGGCAACAATTTTACATTTACCCGCCCTGTTCACCGCCGGGTGCGAAAGCCAGGAATGGTGGGAGGGGAGGGGGGTATGTCTTTTCGTTGCGTAAGTGTAACGCTGATTAACTTGAAGCCGTGCGGCGCATCATCTTACCCTAAGCAACGGGCTCATTTCAATGCACATTGACAATGTGCAATCACATAAATCAGTGCTTCCTAAGGTGAGTTCATAAATGTAAAATTGCTGTAAAACCGTCTGGACGCTTGAAAAATGGGATAGTGTTGGGGATAATAAAGTATGACATTGGATGAGTTTGAACGCCGGTACAAAAAAAGTTTTATGAGCACAAGTTCCGCGCTTACATCTACGGCAATGATAGTCTCTGATCTTGTGGGTGTTATGCTCTCTTTTGGAGCGGGATTTTTTTTCGTGAATCTGTACGATCCAGCCATGATAAACTTCCGGTCATTTGTTACATATTGGCCATATTTACCTGTATTTATACTCATATTTCAAGTTTCGGCGCTGTATCCGGCAGTATCGCTTGCTCCGGCGGAAGAGTTGCGGCGTATTTTTGTTGCCAGCCTAATGTCGCATGGCGGCGTTATACTTTCGCGTTATGTCAATGATAAGGCGTTAGACATAATTTCTGCGGCGTTTTTTCTCGGATTCTTATTTTCAACTTTAATAATACTAATATGCCGCAGTTTTACGCGAACCATACTCAGCAAAACAAAACTGGGCGGTATACCGGCGGTTATATACGGATGCAGTTCTACCGGTCAGCTTATAACGGATAAATTGTTAAATAACCGTTCCTTGGGATATGTGCCTGTTTTAATTCTCGATGAAAACAGCAGTACCGGCGATAATTACCGCGGCGTACCGATAATACACGATACATCGCTTGGCCCGCAAATTGTAAAACGGTTTAATATTAAAGTCGCGATAGTCGCGATGTACCATCTTAAACGAAAAGATTTAGTTTATCTTTTAAATTATTCTGTTTCGGCATTCAGGTATAACGTGCTGATACCGGATTTTTTTGGAATGACTAGTATATGGATGTCTGCGCGTGATTTTGACGGCATACTCGGCCTCGCTACCACTCAGCGTCTTAAAATGCGCTGGAATCTTGTGATTAAGCGCGCCTTGGACATAACCATAGTAATCTGCGGCGGTATAGTGATTTTGCCGTTCATGCTGTTGATCGCGCTTGTAATACGGCTTGCATCCCCCGGAAAAGCTATTTACACGCAAGATCGTATAGGGCAAAACGGCAAACATTTTAAGACATACAAATTTAGGACGATGACGATAGATGCGGCGGAACGGCTTAAAACACTGCTGGAAAACAGCGAGGATGCCAGGTGCGAATGGGAGGAAACGCAAAAATTAAAAAACGATCCACGTGTTACAAAGGTTGGAATGTTTTTGCGTAAGACAAGTCTTGATGAATTTCCGCAGCTTATAAATGTGTTGAAAGGAGATATGAGCCTTGTAGGGCCGCGCCCCATAGTTGACAATGAAATAAAAAAATACGGCGATGATTTTCAGCGTATTTTTTCCGTAAAACCCGGAATTACCGGACTTTGGCAGGTTTCGGGCCGTTCCGATACTAATTATAAAGACAGAGTTTCATTTGACACATACTACCTGCAAAGCTGGTCTATATGGCTGGATATGTGGATACTATACAGGACTGTGTGGGTTGTGCTGGGACATAAGGGCGCGTATTGAATTTTATAGGGCGCGATAATTCAATTTATGGAATAATATGGTGAAAAGATTTTTTTTTGTTTTGTTTGCATTATTTTTATCAGTTTTTTTGTTTGCTGAAAAACGGACGCTTGAAGAATTATTTCCATCCGCAAGCAAGGCCGCATTGAAAATGGCGCGGGAGGACGGTTATTCACGCTCGATGAAGGTGGATAAAGATGCCGGGGCGGTATTAACTGTAAAGCCGGTTGATGAAATAAGTATGATACAAGATGTGCTGCGGGTTTCGCCATTGTATGTAATTGAAAGCTTGTTGGTATTAAAAAATGATAAATATGTAGAAAAACATGATATTTACAACGCGCTTTGTAAAATCAGCACACTACAGGGAAGAAAATATTTTTCTAGTACACGCGGAAAACATACCGCGTTGTTTGAGGATGCCTCAAGAATAGTCAGCGAAAGTAATCTGAAAAAACAAAGTGATCCGCCACCTGTTATGACCGCACCCGGCAGTGAAACTATTTTTATAATGGTAAAAGATGTAAATTTTGGCGCGTGTTATTACAGGGCTGATATTAAAATAACAGCCATTGGAATCATGTATACTCTTACAAATTTTAAAAGCATTAACTATATTTTGATACCGGTGATAAAGCCTGAAAAACTTATGATAAAACTTTATATTGAAGCGCTTGATGAAGGAGTGTTGATATACGGATTAACAGGAGTAGACGCGATTGATTTTGCGGAAAACAATGTGGATATTCCTTCGACAATCGCAAAAAGGCTTGATGTTATATATTCATGGATAGGCGATAATATTAAAACGCCCTGACCGCCCTGACATAAAGCGGCATTATTTTGTATCCGTTAAAAAACTGTCTGCCTTCGCGGAAACTTTGAAAGTGGGCGTATTCGTAAGAACTTTCTGTCGATGACCAGTAGGTTTCGTCTTTGAATCCACCCAATCCGCGGGATGCGAGATTCGTATACATAAGCATCAATTCATCTTTTGACGGCAAAAACCAGTCGCTATAGCCGCCAAAATTGATTGCACGGCAGGCTGTCGCTGCCAGATTTGCAGTCAGCCGGTTTTTAATTTCAAGCAGGTATGGATGAGCCATAAAAATTTCAGTATTGTCACGCCCTGTTCCTATACCGCTTTGTGTATCCAAAGACGAGGGAATAACTATACCTTCAATTTCTATTCCCCATTGCGCCCGAAATTCCGTTTCAGGCGGGGCGGCTTCCAAATAACGCCAGCCGCCGCTGTATGCACTTTTTACATAAAATATAAAGCCGCCCGCAGGCCCCCTGTCTCCTATTTTGTATTGTTTTTCCGATTCCATATAGTATGTTAAAATTGTATTTTCAAATGTCCAAAGAAATTTATCTGTAAGAAGTTTTACTCCATCCCATAAAGTATTTTCATCTTTACTATCCATTAAAATTTCTTCACTGAACAAGAATTTTCTTTGACCTAAATCCAGCATATTTATTTTTACACGGTAATGGTTTTCTTCGAGCGTTATGAAACCTGTTACAAGGTATTGAACAAAATTGAGCGGTATTTTTTCCATCTCTTCCGGCTTATACAATTTGAGAATAGATACGTCATGTTCTCCCATAAAAGTATCCAGAGTTTGAATATCAATAGTAAATAATTTTTTTGATACTCCAATATTTTTTGAAGTTAAAAGTCTGATATATGCGGCATTTTGAATGTCTTTAATACTAATTGATGAAATTGAAAATCTAACTACGCCTATGCGAGGCTTTTGTTTGATTTGTTGCGCGTCAAGCATTACCGCACTTAACAGAAATGCGGACAGGCAAAGTAACGGATGTTTCATTTTAACGATTATAATTCAATTACAAAACGCAGGATAACACGCCGGCTACAAGGATGCCGCGCCGCACACCCCGCGTTTGTATAAATTATTTTTCGATTCGCGCTTTGGCCATAGCATCGTTCACCGCTTTCAAAAAACCTTCGCTGCTTTGTGTTGCGCCGCTTACTGCGTCTATGTCTGTAGATGACGTTTCTAAAATAAATCCTTTCAAATTAGCAATGGCCTCTCCGCCTATCATCTCATCCTCATGTTGTTCCAAAATATTGATATCGATGATGGACGCGGAATCGGTTTCTACCGTGAGCAGAATTGTTCCATTGTACCCCTCGCCGCTACCCTCCCATAGTCCCGGTTCATAAACGGCAATGTTTTTGAAACTGAGACACGCAGCAAGAATCATCGCCACGCAAACAATCAATACGATATAGCTGTTTGAAAACTTCAGTTTCCGAACAATTTCCATTAAAAAACGCGGTTTTGCCAAACTTCCGGTACGCAGGCTGAAAGCCTGGAAAACTGCAAGACTGTTCGACAACCAGCCGGGTTGCCGAACAAGTCGAATATACTTTCTCATAATTAACCTCGATGACGGCAACTGCCGCTTTCTTTAATTAAAACGCAATTAGCCAAGTATTTCTAGGGTTGCCTTAGCGCGGCGTGAAAGGCTTGCGTTTTTTTCCTTTGTCAGCCGTTCAACCTCATTTTTGAAAGATGTAAAACGGTTGTTCGCGGTAATGTCAAGTGCATAAAATTTTTCGATGACATCGGTTGATGCAAAAAGACTGGCGGTAAAATTCTCAACTTTGCTTGTTTTTGCCAAACTTATGGCTTTTAACAAACCTTTATAAAATGCCGTCTGTTTTTTTGCTTTTGCCTCGTTAAGTTTTGCTATTACTTCTTCCGTATACATACCGGCATCGTTTTTTATGAGTTCTTCGGCGCACAAAGACCGCAGGTTGTCATTGTTTTTTGCGTCGTTGAACAACGCTAACAGCGCCGTATTAGCGCCGGCATCCTGCATAGCGCCCAGCGCTAAAACCGCTTCCTCTTTTACGGAGGGGGTTTCATCCTTTTCGGCGCGGTAACGCAGGTACGGAATCGCGTCTTTAAGCCGCCGGGCTTTTGCGGAACGTATGGCCGCAAGTCGAGCCTTGAAATAAGTATCGCGAAAACTTTCAAGTATCGCGGCATCAACTGCCTCGCCTTCGAAATTACCCAGAGCGCCGATTGCCGCAAAACGTATGTTGGGCTCTTCCGCTGCTGCGGCGGCAATTATCGAATCAAGTGAGTTATCATCTTTTAGCTTACCAGCCGCTTCCAGCGCAGTCATACGCAGCGGCGTACCGTGTTCACTATTATTTATTATTTCCAGCAGGAATGGCGATGCCGCTTCGCCGCCGCTGCTGCCTATGGCGGAGATTATCGCAATGCGGTTATCCTCGTTGGGAACGCGGTTATTGTAATAATCTATCAGTAGTTCCGTGGCTCCCGCGCCGTCATCTGCTTGACTTGTTTCGGAATAGAGTATTTTTCCAAGTGATTTTATTGCCGCGCTGTCATAACGGCTGTCGTCAGAATATATAATTTCTTTTATTACAGGAAGGGCTGCCATTTCTTTTACAGTGCCTAAATAATCAAGCGCGGCGTTTATTTTTTGCGGCGTTTCATTTTCACGTCCGGCTATGATTGCAATCGCTGATTCCTCCAGCCCTTTCCGTGAGCGTTCACCAAAAAAAGAAAAAACACCGAGTATAATATTTTGATTTCTTGTTTTTGACGCTAACCGTATCAGGTCATCATCCAAATATTCAATGTTATCGGATCGTAATTTTTTTATCATAGTTAGAATTTCATTATCCGTGCCATAGTTTATTATATCCCGCATCGCCGTTTCTTCCTCAGATACGGCATCATCCGCCGCTCCGTAAATAAAAAACGGTATCGCCAAAAAAATAATCACTGTAAAATAGGCTGATTTAAATTTCATTTCCGGCCTCGTAATAATTTTTTAATAATTCCTGTTTGAATGTTAAAAAACAATCATTTTCAATCGCATAACGCGCGTTTTTAACCAAACTATGCAAGAAATATAAATTATGATAGCTTACAAGCATTGAAAAAAGTAT
>JAISZZ010000053.1 GCA_031284385.1 Treponema sp. | reverse complement strand
TGATGAGCGCCATGCTGTGCCGGCTGCAAGGTAATCGCCTCCATTATCAAACTGTCTGGCGAAAACTGTCCGCAGATATCCGTTACCAGCGCGCGCGCATAACATCGTGTTTCAGGATGGGATGGGCAAAGCGCGTGATAGTATTTGTCGCCGAACAGGTTTTCGATGCATACATCAGGATGCCGCCCGCCCTGCGTTGAATTATGTAAAAGCACTATCCAGCCTGAAAAAGCCCGTCCCGTACCGGCACACCAGTCGCGTAGCGACTTTACCACACCGGTGCGGGCGGCTTCGGAATGTACTTCCGCCTTTATATCACCGTAGAGTTTGTTTTCGGGGAAAAAACTCACCGCCGATTCGGGAATGTTTTTGAAGCGGCCTGTACGAGCGATTAGCGCGTTCCCGTGATGGTAGCTGAGGGCGGGAGCCATTCCGGTACAACCTATAGAGGCGTAGTCATTTTTAAATGCGCCTATATCCTCTATTTCCCATGGATAAAGATATAATCCTGTTTCTATTGCCATACTATTTTCTTTAAACGCCGCCGGTTTCCCGGCAATAAAACCAACAAGGAGCAGGACTACAATTCCTGTCCAGCCAAAAATATCAGCGTATACTATCTGGCTACACGGGGTAGCCTCACAAGTTTCGCAAAATACACCACGTTTCGCGGAAGTTACTCAAACCGAAATTCTGTAATAACTATTAAGTATGTCCCGAAATACGAAAAAAATAAAGTATAAGTTTAACTGCCCGGTATTTTCACGCCACGGCAGGTACGGCGCATTATAAATTCAAAAAAATATTTTGCTTATTATAATAATAATTAGTTTACCTTTTAAACTGTAACTGCACAAGGTTTAAAATCATTATCAGTCTCAACTATAATCAGCGAAAATTTTTAATGGTGGTGGCAGGATAGGATGAGGCAATTCTGCCGGTTATATTAGAAGGCGCGGACTACTGCTGGATTAACGGCGAAGCACGCCCGCATTGCGGCAGAGCAATTTTCCATCGTGGTAGACGATTTTTCCGTTAATAATCGCGTAATCAAGGCCGGTGGACAGCCGCGCCGGGTTAAAGTAATCCGCGTTATCCCTGAAATTTGCGGGATTAAAAATAAGGATGTCCGCCTTGTACCCCGGCAACAAAAGCCCCCTATCATTCAATCCTACTCTTTTAGCAGGTTGATATGTCATTTTGCGTACCGCCGTAGCCATATCCAGAACTTGTCGTTCCCGTGTGAAGTCCCGCAGAAACCGCGGGAATGAGCCGTAGAGTCTGGGATGAGGGTTTTTCATGCCGCCGTAAAGAGCGTCCGAAATGAGCGATGAATACGGCAGACGAGCTATGGTATCAATATCTTTGGCGGACATACTTTGATTTATGATTCCCACGCCGCCATTCTCGGTGTACATAAGTTGGGCGACCATTTCAATCTCGTCGCAGTAACCGTATTCCTCGGCGCAGGCACTTACGGACTTTCCCATAAATTTAAGATTTTCTTTGAGATTCACGGAACTGATGATAGTCCTATCCCAGCCTATCGTTTTGGATAAGTTATCCCAATTAGGTTCGCCTTCGGCCAAAAGCCTACGCACTCGTTCCACATTTTCTGGATTTTTTAGGCCATTGACAGCATCTTCAACCCCCATCGCGAGATAACTGGGTGGAAACATCTGCATCATTGTCGAGGAACCGCAGTCATAAGGGTAAAAATCGACCGTTATGTCTGTGCCGCAAGCCTGTTCCGCTTCGATAGTTTCTATCGCACGGTGAAGAACTTCGTGCCATGCCTTCATGCCGGCGGCCTTAAAGTGACTTATCTCCAGCGGGACTCCGGCTTTTTTTGCAATGTTTATCACTTCTTGAACAGCTTTGCCAAGATATTCCGTTTCCCAGCGCATATGGGTACAAAGGATACCTTTTTTACCCTTCATTATTTCAGCCAGAGCCGCGATCTCGTCCGCACTGCTATATAATTCAGGCACATACATGAGCCCTATCGACATACCGTAAGCGCCGCAATCCAGAGCGTCCTGCAACAAACCGCGGGCCGCGTCCAATTCTTGTTTGGTAAACGGAGAACTGTCGAAGCCTTTTACCGCTATCCTTATAGCGCCCATGCCGGCGTAAAAGCCTACATTTATTGGCAGGGGTATCGCTTGAAGCCGTTCCAGATACTCCCTGTGTGTACTAAAAGTTTCGTTATTGAAGGAACCAAGGCATGGCAGCAGATAATTTTGCATAGTTTGCCTAGTTTCTGGAACATTTGGGACTGGTGACATTCCACAATTTCCAACAAAGCATGATGTAATACCCTGCGAAAGCTCGATGAGGCCGAAATCTTCACGAAGAGCAGCCGTATCGCAATGGCGATGGAGGTCGATAAAACCGGGGCAGACGACTCTGCCTGCCGCGTCAATCGTTTCGATACCCCGTCCGTGTATATACGAAGCCGAGCTCCGCCCATGCCATATTCCACGGACGGAACCGTTTTCCACAAGGCAATCCCCCTGAAATGGGGGATTGCCGCTTCCATCCACAATCAAACTATTGCGAATAAGTAAGTTCATCGGTAATTTTAAACCTTCTTTTGCTCTCGAGACTCAAGCACAAGCCGCATCGCATCTCGTTCGGAAATTGTTATTTTAGGTGTTGCCAGACTCACGATAATACCCGTCGTCAGCGCAACTATGCTTACAGGTATGGCCGGACCAGTGAATACAGCCGCGACGGCTTTTTGAAATGGCGGTACAAACAGATATAAAAGGCCGAAAATCGTACCGCAGAAAATACAAGCCATTCCGCCCTGCCATGTAACGCGCTTCCAGTATTTGCCGAGAATCATCATCATAGCGATACTTGGAATTAGAGAACCTACAACGTTTGAAATATATCCAATGATATCTTGCGCGAACAGAGTCGCGAGAAACGCTATCAGCAGAGTGATCACAAGGCTTATTCTTGAATACACGACCATTTTTTCTTTTGGGATACTCTTTCCGGTAACTGTGGAGTAAACATCGACAAGGAGTATGGTGATACCTGCCATCGCGTCTGAGTCTGCGGATGACAATGTAGCCGAAAGCCCCGCGATAAGGAACATGAGGCCAAGCGTGGGGCCAAGTATCGTTGTGGCCATATACGCGAAGGTATAGTTTGGATTGCTCAAAACCGACTGTGCCCCCTCACGCGAGGCAATGGCGAAGCCCGCCATCCCGATAACCGCCGGAATAAATGAAAACAGGAAAAGGACTATGCCGGAAAAGAAAAACGCCTTCTTTGCGGCGCTGTTGGAAGCGGCGCTGTAAACTCTGGTACGGAAACTCGGCGTTCCTACCTGTGATATACCCACCGTATAAGCCAGTGATATGGCAGCCATGGCTCCGACACCGGCAAGCCCGTAGAAGCTCATGGCATTACCTTTGCCAGCCACTACATACGTTTCGTTGATAACATCCCAGCCACCCGCCGCCGGAATGGCGCGAATGAGTATCAGGATAAAGCCGCCCAAAATAAGCAGCACCTGAATGTTATCGGTAACGACAACCGCAAGATAACCGCCTATAAATACATAAATTCCAAAGGCCAGCATCGTGATAAGGCGGGCAGTCATAGGCTCAAGTCCGGTAACATAGCTTAAATAAGTCGCGCCCCCATTCATATGATTTCCAAGCCACGCGATCTCCGCTATAAACAGGAAAAAACCCATCACATTCCGGATCTTCTTGCTTCCGCCAAAACGGAACTGCATCTCTTCCGAAAGTGTCATAAATTTGTAATCCCGTTCCGAGCAGAACAGAAACGCGAGAACAAACATACCTATCGCGCCGCCGAGTCCGTACAGCGAGCCATACCAGCCTGAGCGGAAACCGTTGGCCGTAGCTCCCAGAGACGAACCTGTACCAATCAGAGTCGCGCTGATAGTGCCAAGCAGCAAAATAAACGGAAGTTTTCGTCCCGCCAAAAGATAATCTTCCCCGTCCTTATTTTTCCGGGAACAAATAATACTGATTACTATCAGAATCGAAATATAAATTACGAAACCGACAATAAAAAAAACACGATGCTCCAAAGTAAAACCCATTAGAGGCCTCCTAAAAATACAAAATTTTAAAATCCAGAACCTTTGACGATTCTGAATCTATATGTGAATCAGATTACCACTAAATTTTTTTTTTGTAAATAAATTTTTTTAATGCTGTCAATAACGGGCGATTCGATTCCCTCCCCCTCTTTGCCGGCAAGTTCGGGGGCTTTGACGCTGGCGAAAAAGGAATCGTGAATAAGGCATTTGGTCACCTGCGGCAAATGGGATTTCTTGTCGTTGTTCTGAAAATCCTAGAATTTTACCCCGTAATACCTTTTGTCTTAATACGCTTTAAAGCCTATCTTTTCGCTGAACAAAAACACGATGTGTCTTTTGACCGGAGGCCGGGGGCTGTCAACCTGAAAGGTGTAATTATGAAAGGAGAAGCAGCCGCAGCCGCAGTCGCAGTTGTCCGTTTTACGGTCGTATTTGGCCGCAAACAGGGGGTCAAGGTCGAAACCCGCCGGAACAGGCGCAAAGGCGGTTGTGTCCTTGCAGGCCGGTTTCCGGTGAAACCGTTGGTTGAACTCAGCGATGAACCGCGGGAGGACGGCGTTGGCCTGTTCCATGGTGGTAATGCCATTCAGAGCGAACCAGACCGGCAGGCGGCTTTGCAGGGTCTCCCACAGGCGTTCAATACGCCCTTTGGCTTGCGGACTTCCGGCGGGAATAATATCGCAGCCTAAGGTTTCCGCGATATGGCCGAATTGGGTCTTGTCCAGCGTCTTCCCGGCCAGTTGTTCTTCAATCGACCAGCTCTCAGGCTGAGTAGACAGGACAAATGACACAGTAAGGGGATAAAACCCATAAGGCACAGATATAATGCTAATAAGTAAAAAAAGAGCATAAGGAGCACCAAATGGGATGTGAAAATAATGAGCCTCCGTGCGGCAAGCGCGCAAAATTTGCGGTGCGGTATCTTAAGCGTTGTATTAGTTTGAACGGAGGCTTGAGTTTGCGCTCCGCGCAAACTTCGGGTAAGGAAGTTTATAATACCGTCTGGTTTAATACCAAATCTCTTTAGGCGTTGCCTTACTTGAGCCGCGGCAAGCGTACAAACAAGTTTGTGTCGGGGTATTAAACCAGATATTGCGGAATAACGCCGTCCGCGCGTAGCGCATACGGCGTTATTATAGCGGATAGCCCGGTCGCCGCAAAGCGGCGATGCGCCCAAATTCAAAAACTCAAAACTAAACCTACAAGCGTAACAAACTCCTAGAAAATGGCGGAGATTACGCAGGCCATGATGAAGCCTGTGCCGCCGACAATGGTTTCCAGTATCGTCCATGTCTTGAACGTGAGTTTTTCGTCAATGTCGAACAGGGATTTTACCAGCCAGAAACCGGAGTCGTTTACGTGGCTCGCGCAGGTTGCGCCGCCGGCGACGGCCATCACGATGCAGGCGGTGTCTATGGGCGAAAGCGCCGCGATGCCGGGCATGGCGGCGATAAGGCCGGCGGCCATCGTCATGGCGACCGTCGCCGAGCCGACGGAGATGCGCACCGCGAGCGCGACGATGAACGCCACCAGGAT
>JAISZZ010000155.1 GCA_031284385.1 Treponema sp. | reverse complement strand
TTGGCGCAGAAATATGATTTTTCAATAAAAAAAATACCAATGAAAAACACGCATAATCAAGAGATGAAAGAATTTATAATAAGTAAAGATTTACAATGGATATAAAAGTGGGATTTACGTCGCATAACAGGGCAGCGGCTCCGGTTTTGCTCTGGTATGAGGAGTGGCGACATTCATTCGCTGCAAAGAAAAATACAAATTTATCTTAAGAAGTAATTATAAATATTTTGAAATATGATACTGGACTTATTTGATAACCCGATTGTATGCTGAATTTACCGCTCGTCTTCGTGCACAACAAAAGTAACGACCCGGTACTCCAGTAATTGTAAAATCTCCAGCACAGAATTTACACTTGAAAACAGTGCGTTTTTATCCGCGATAATATGTATGCGGGTATCGGGCGCGGTACGGTACAAATCGCCGACAGCATTTTCAATTTCATCAAGGTTTGAATTCACGCCGTCCAGATAAACCAAGCCGGATTTATCTATCCATATTTCGAGATTTTTTTTATCGCTTACTTTTTTTACCGCCTCAACCGCTTCGGGATAATCTATTTTTACCTCTTTGCGGTAATTTATCAGCGAGACAAGCATGATAAAAATTAGTAACAGGAAGGCGACATCAGACATTGCGTTCATCGGAATTATCAAACGGTGGCGTTCACGGAAAAATTTCATCTTTCAATTTCTTTCATTTTGAACGAAAAAGATTCAATATTTAATTTTTGTGCGAGCTCAACAAACGAAACGACATCCTGCCATGGCGCAGCGGGCGCGATGCTTAAAACCAACGCGATATTGGGATTAAGCGCCACATTGACCAGCAGCGCCCGCTCGACAGTTTTTATATCAATGGGGGATCCGTTTTCGATGATAGTTCCTGTTTCGTCCAATTCATAACGTAGAATATCTTTTTTTTCCGCAAATTTTGTCGAATCTTTGGCCGGTAAATTCATCAAAAACCCTTTGTTTATGTTAAAGCCGGCTATAACAATAAAATAAATAATCAACAAAAAAGCTAAATCGCTTAATACGGAGTTGTCTTCATATTTTTTTTTAGCACGGCGTTTAATTTGCACTGCCCGCAAGCTCCAGAATCACTTCCGAACAGCATTTTTCTGCATTGGCGGCAAAGTTATCAACCGCATGAGTCAGCAGCGAATTTGCGACCATAGCGACAATGGCTATGATAAGGCCGAAAACCGTAGTTATAAGAGCCTCGTAAATGCCGTTAGCGACAATCTGCGCGTTCACTTCCGTAGCTTCCGCTATCGATTTGAACGCGCCTATCATACCGGAAACCGTTCCCAAAAAACCGGTAAGCGGCGCTATGGAACCCAGCGCCGTGATAAAATCGAAGCCGTTTTCAAGCTCGTTGATACAGTTTTGCGCCTCTGTTTCCGCCGATTTTTCCATTAGATGTTCTGATTGTCCGGCATGGTTAAATAGAGCCAGAAGTATCCTGGCCCCCATATTTTTCTGCTTTTTCCCGTCTAAGAATATTTTTGCGCCCGCTATATTTTTTTGCCGTGCATAGGCCATCACATCTTTGTTCAACTGTTCCATCCGTAAATCACGCGAAAAAAGATATATTACACGTTCCAGCGTTATGGAAATTGTCGCTATGGAAAAAACCAGAAGCGGCCACATAAAGATGCCGCCCATATTAAAAAAATCTAACAACAAAAAGTCTTTTGAACTACCCACAATAGATTTTATGCTAACATCTTTTGCGGTTTTAGTTAAGGTAGTATCAAAACTGCCTCCACACTGCAAAACTCCCCGCCACAACGGGAAGGAAGTGCTGATTTATGCGAGTGCACATTCGTCAACGTAGTTGACAAATGTGCGTAATGAAATGGGCTCGCTCCTTAGGGTAATGTTGATGCGCCAACGAGTTGGCGCGCCAACTCGTTGGCCGCCAACTGCATTGGCGCGGCCTCAAGTTAATCAGTGTTGCCCTAGGGGATGGGCAGATGTATTTTACCTGTCATCTAAATTACGGCGTTGAATGACCGGCATATCGTTACTATAATTCAGTTATGGAGATTCGCTGGCCGGCGCTTTGGATTCCGGGCTTATTTTTACTTTTGTCCTCGAATCTTTTCTGTCAAAACCGTATCTATTGGGACAATCCTGTACAATTTTCCTCCGAATCGGGAAGTTTCCCGCAGACTGCCGATGGTCAGGGTGTCGCGGTTGTGGGTTGGCAAGAGACGGTTGGAACGGCTTCCAATGGGGAAATCTACATTTCTATCGCAGTAAATTCGCTGAGTACGGACGGTGAATGGCTGGTGCAAAACCGCATTGCCGGCCCTTATAAATACGCGCTCACCGAGCCTTCGATTTTTACGCTGAATGTCGACCACTTGGGGCGTATCTTTGTATGTATTGCCGCTTCAACAACGCAGACCGAAGTTATGATTTCCAGCGACGACGGCAAGAATTTTGACAAGTACACTATTGACCAAACTGGCGGGGTTGACGGCAACTTGCCTGAAAACGCGAGTGGCGCGCTCGCACCGCGCATATTCAATATGGCTGATAATTCGATGATCATGTTTACGCTGCGTTTGCGGGACAGAAACCTCAGTATGTATTACGCACATTCAGAGGACGGATACACATGGTCAAACTTCATTCCGTTTGTAGGCGAAAGCGCCCTTCAACTCAACTTTTTACCGGCTCACGCGGCAATAGACAATGTTGATTACATAGTGTTTCAAGCTCTCGTTTCAGGCTCGTTGAACCGCCCAAGTTACCAGCTTTACATTAAGTCAACCAGTGACGGCGGCAGAACCTGGTCCGCTTCCCAGAGAATAACAACGTTTTACGACCCCATTATCAACGTTACGGCCAATCCTGATACCTTCAACAATGAGCGGGCGAGTCTTTTGAATTTTAAAGGGAGGCTGTTTTTGGCATGGGAACGCCGTGATTCGACGGGTGCTCCGCAAATTTACGGCCTTACGCTGGGGCCTAACGGTCAACCCAGCGGCTTGGCTGAAATGATCAACTCGCAGAGCGCGTACTGCAACAATCCGCTGGCGGTGGATTACAACGGGGAGCGCGTCGTGATTTGGTTTGATAACCGGCTTGGCCAAAATGAGGCTTTCATGGCGTTTCGGCAGGGGGATAAATGGGAAAATATTGAGCTTTCCCGTTTTTCTGAAACAGTTATATTTACGCGCCCCGTACTGGCCAATGACACTTTTTTCGTTTTTTGGCAGGAGATTGCAAACGGCCAAAACAGGATTTTCATTCTATCATCCGACAAAACCGTGCCTGTTCCGCGTCTTAGCGCCGGTAATTTTACTTTTGGCAGGCGGACTTCCGGCGAGAAGGCTAGAATAAATTGGCAGGTGCCATACGATCCGTCCGGTATAATGGGTTATTCATGGGTTTGGAGCCGTAACCCGGAAGCCATTCCACCCAAAGTGGTTATGATGCCGGCATGGGATACCTCGATTGAACAGATAGCAACGGAAGACGGCGAGTGGTTTTTTAACATTATCGCGCAAGACACAGCGGGCAACTGGTCGCCGCCGGCTTCTATCAACTTTATCCGCGACAACACACCGCCGCCCGCCGCCGCGATTATCCCGCCTGCTCTGGATCAAAACGGCTTCATACCGTCCAACACGTTTACTATACGTTGGAATGAGCCGCCCGCCTCAGACATAGACGGCTATTCGTGGGAATTGGAATACATCGCCCCGCCCGGAATGGCGGAGGACAGCGTAACGCAGCGAGTGTCTCAGAGGGACAGCTCGCCCCCTCAAGCGCTGCGTAACCGCGGGCGGGAAACTTCGGCATCTTTTGTAAACGAAGATGACGGCTGGTGGCGTTTCATTGTCAGGCCGCTGGATGATGTCGGGAATGCCGGTCCGCCGTCTTCCATAATTTTCAGGATGAATAAATACATACCGCATACTTTTATAACATTGCTCAATCACCGGCAGGATATACAAGGCAATCTGTCTATGGAAATAATAGGGCGGGGATTTTTGGAAAGCGGCGCGGTTACCGACATATTTTTCCGCAGGAATGGGCAGACCACGCGCCAACTGGCTTTGAATAACGGCGATTATACTGTTACCGGCGACCGTGAAATCAAAATACCGGATGTCGAGCTGCTGCCAGAAGGCGAGTATTATATCGTGGTACGGCATCCTGTTCGCGGGGATGCCATTTCGCCGAAATCCATCAGTGTAGCTAAGACATTCACCGTGAAATTCGGTGATTTTACCAACACATGGAAAAATTCATGGATAGCCCAGCTTGGAAAAAAGCTGTTTTTTGATATTCAGATAGCCGCTTTGTTTTTACTATTCTTGTTTTGCGCCATTTTATCGGCTCTTACACTGCGAGGTATTAGTGTTATACTGATTGAACACAAGGCGGTGAAGGTAGAAACCTTCGCACTGTTGAACGAGGAGTTGATGCCAACAGAGAGAAAGCGGCAAACTATGCGTATAAACCGGCGAATTTCAGGGCTCAGGCTAAAATTCGCCTCGTTCATACTCGCATTGGTGCTGATTATAGTAGTCATGTTTTCCGTGCCTTTATTTATGTCGATGAGCCGGACGCAGCGGCAAACCCTTATGCGCGGAATGTGGGACAGGTCGTCCGTTCTACTGGAAGCTCTAACCCGAAGCGCGCGCGTATTCCTCCCCTCAAATAATGTGTTGGAACTTGGCTATATGCCGGCGCAGACCGCGTCCGTTCCAGAGGCGCTCTATGTTACGATTACCGGTTTTGGTTCGGGCGACACGGTAAATGATGATTATGTTTGGGCGACAAACGATCCCGATATTCTGTTAAAAATAAATACGGATGTTGTTGAATTTGGAGTTTCGCGTATTACGGATGAAATAACGCCCATCCTAACCGGCTTTACCGAAAAGTTGAACGATGATGCACGGGAAGCGGTGGGCGATATGACAGAAAGCATAACACAGTTCAACAGAGAAAGCATGGGATTGCTGATGTTAAACGATGCTGCCAGCCGGCTCAGACTCGAAGACATTCAGGTTACTACCCGCGATCTTGAAAACAGAATAACACTGAGTCTTGACAGCATAGGCAGCGGAATTAACTCATACCCAGAATTCAACATTGACACGATGGATATGTCGAACAGTCAAAATTATATGCTGTACAAACCAGTTTTATTCCGGCAAGGTACCAGCGATATATATGTACGCGGCGTGGTTAGACTGGAAATATCAAACGAAATGATATTGGACGCGATACGAGACGGGCAGCGGAGTATTTTGGTAACAATACTTTATGTTGCGCTCGCCGCAATTGCGATGGGCAGCATAGGCGCGATACTACTGTCAACATTGGTTATCCAGCCAATACGCCGCCTCGTTCAGCACGTTGAGCGGATACGCGACACTGAAAACAAATCCGAGCTTGAAGGAGTAGACCTTGAATTAAAAACGAATGACGAGCTTACCGTTCTTGCCGATACTATCAACGATATGACGCACGGCTTGGTAAAAGCGGCAAAAGCGGCGGAAGATCTGTCTATAGGTAAAGAAATCCAAAAGAAATTTATCCCGCTTGAAATGGGCACGGACGGGAACAAGCTGACGCATGGCTCTCAATCCACAAAAAACATCAAATTTTTTGGCTATTATGAAGGCGCTAAGGGCGTTTCGGGCGATTATTTTGATTATCAGGATATAGACGGGCGTTATTTTGCAATAATAAAGTGCGATGTCGCCGGAAAAGGCGTACCGGCGGCATTGATAATGGCGCAGGTTGCCACAATGTTCCGCAACTATTTTAAAACATGGAAACCAACCGAAGAAGGAATGCACATCGAAACTTTAGTCTATCTTATGAACGATTTTATTGAATCGCTTGGTTTTAAGGGGCGTTTCGCGGCATTCACACTTTGCATTTTCGATTCTGAAATGGGCGTTGTCCGATTCTGCAATGCCGGCGACAACATCGTACACTGGTACGACAAATCGGAAAATAAATTAAAAACTGTCACACTGCCGCAAACACCGGCTGTCGGCGTACTTCCCAACTCGATTCTGGAAATGACTATGGCTTACCAAATACAAACAATGACGCTCGATCATGGAGATATGCTGCTACTGTATACAGACGGTATCGAGGAGGCAAAGCGTTTATTCCGCGACTCCAATTTTAATGAAATCCTTTGCACTTACAATGATATGCCAAACGATTCCCCGCACGGCACGCACGTTGTGGGGCAGAACGGCGAAGAAATGGGCGCGGAGCGTGTGGAGGCGATTATCAACGCGGTAATGAACAAAGACATATACAGACTTTACAAGTATCACAATCCGTTAGGTGAAATTGAGTATGAGTTTGATTTTTCATCATGCAGGGGAACCATCGAAGAAGTGATTATGGCGCTGGTGTCTATAGAAAAAGTTTTTCGTATGTACAAAAATCCTGATGCCTCTGAAAATGAGCGGGTGCTTGTAGACGGCAAAGTAAATTCGTTTTTGCGTGATTATTTTTTACAATACCGTGTTTTCTGCAAGGTAAAAAACCTTCCCGAAAAACCCATGTACGTTTACTATGCTGGAATGAACGAAGATGAACAGTACGACGACCTTACCATACTTGGGATGCACTGGAAATGAGTCTTCGTGTACAGCGTCTTCATAAAAACATAAAACAGCGCTGATTTATGCGAATGTCCCCCGCCGCCCGCAGTGCAGTGCGCTGCGCCGGCATCAATCAAACAGCGTGGAATCATCTTTTTTAAGCCGCCATGAATCCTCTCCAGTTTTTTCACCTATATCTTCCAGCACGCCTAAAATGGTTTGTTGTTCCGGCGTTACGCCGTTTTTCAATAATGGCAGTATCGCAAATACTATTTCGTTAAATGATGGGGTTTTGTTTTCGCGTTCCATGCGTCTTAGATAACTGATTAAATAGTATTTTATCCTTAGCCTCACATCAAAATGAGTTTGGAATCTGGAATCTTTTTTTATATGGTATGTTTCTGTTTTTGTGTCATACTCAAACCGGTCTAGCAAAAGCGGCGTCAAATCGGTATATTCCTTTTTCAGCAAATCCAAAAAGCCTAGTTCCAG
>JAISZZ010000103.1 GCA_031284385.1 Treponema sp. | reverse complement strand
GGCATGGGCACAATGAGCGCTGCCGGATAGCCGGCATAGTGAAAAGCGCCTTTGACATCAGGACAATTTCTTTAGTGCGCTGAGATAAATATTCAGTTGTTTTCTCCATGAAAACTGGTCTGCTTTTATCCTTTTCGTCTGGGGAGATGAACCAGATGGGTGATACTTTGAATTCCTGGGCGGCAATGCGGCTACTTGACAATCGGTAAAATATATATAATTCTTTCCTATAAAAAGGAAAATTATGAATCCCCTCAAAAATGTAAGTATTGGTAAAAAATTGGCACTGTTAATAGTCGTATTTATATCTGGATATGCCGGCTTTGCACTATACTCATTTCGGACTTTGAATGTACTGCGTATTCAGGGTAATCTGTACAATCAGATAATTATGAGCAAGGATCTGATTGCCGATGTCCTTCCGCCGCCGGAATATATAATCGAGTCGTATCTGGATGTTTTACAGATGAAAGACGAAACCGATCCGGCGGAGCTGGATGAATTTATTTCCGAGCTAAAACGGCTCAAGGCTGATTACGATATGCGGCACCAGTTTTGGATTGACGAATCTCTGCTTGTTCATGGCGAGATGCGGACTACCATGCTGGAAAAAACCTACGATCCTGCCATAAAATTCTATCAATTAACGTTTAACGAATTCATTCCCGCACTCCAGAGTGGCGACCGCGTTAGAGCGGAGGAACTGGTGATGAATGAACTAAGGAACCAGTACAAGGAACACCGCGTAAACGTTGACAGGGTTGTCGAACTGGCGGAAAAAAAGTATGAGGACACTGAGGTACTCGCGGATCATACCGTGCGCGAGGACACCATAATACTGATTACGATAGCGTTCTCCGTCATCGTGCTGGCGCTCGCGTTGAGCATCTCAATCTACCTGTCGATAACCCGTCCAATCAAAGTAATGACCGGAGCACTCAAAAAACTGAACACGATGGAAGGGGATTTGACGAACCGGCTTTCGGTAGACAGCCGCGATGAAATCGGCGAGATGAGCGCCGGCGTGAACAATATATTTAACGGCATGAGGGATATTGTAAAAGGAATCCGCGTACACGCCGGCGCGTTGACAAAAAGTGGTGATACGTTGGCCGTCAATATAAACGAAACCGCCGCCGCCGTAACCCAGATCAGCGCAAACATACAAAATATGACAAAGCGGATAGATGTCCAATCAAACAGTATAAACGGCACATCTTCCGCCATCGATCATATTATGGAAATGATAGGAACAGTCCGAAATCAGACTGAAGAACAGTCGGACAGCGTAACATCGTCGTCATCTGCGATTGAAGAAATGATTGACAGTATACGCGCTGTCGTAAACACTCTCGAAAAAAATTCCGAAAATGTGAAAATCCTTAATGAGTCCGCCGAGTTTGTAAGAGCCGGCCTTTCATCGGTAACAACCGACATTCAGGCAATCGCCCGCGACTCCGATGGACTTCTTGAAATCAATTCTCTGATGGAAAATATAGCGAGCCAGACGAATCTCCTCTCGATGAATGCGGCGATAGAGGCTGCACACGCAGGCGAATCTGGCAGAGGTTTTGCAGTTGTGGCCGATGAAATTCGCAAACTTGCCGAGTCGTCAAGTACACAATCAAAAACAACCGCGGCAATGCTTAAAAAGATAAAGGCCGATATTGACAACATCACAACGCAGGCGAATGATGTACAACAGCGTTTTGACGCAATAGACGGCGGCGTAAAAACCGTTTCCCTTCAAGAGGAACATATCCGCGAGGCAATGCGTGAACAACAGGCCGGCAGTTCCCGTGTAATGGAGCTTATTTCACGGTTAAAAGAACTCAGCGGCATGGTAAAGCAGGGCGTGGGCGCGATGGAAACCGAAGGTCGCGCCATAATAAACGAAGTGGAAAAATTATTGTGCATAAGCAGTGAAATCAGTAATGGCATGAGTGAGATGTCCATAGGTTCGGAACAAATAGCGACGGCGGCGGCGGAAGTCAATGAAAAGAGTTCCGAAAACAACGAAACCATCGCCGCCCTGACCGGCGCGGTATCAAAGTTCAAGGTTGATTAGGGCGGCATCGGCGTTGTTTTAGGACGCTTATAGTATGGGCGGAAATATCCGCCGTTATTTGGAGGTTTTATGTTTGCAAGCAATATTCTTTTTGTGGAAAAGTATGATTATCTGAATTCGGATTTCAGGCTGGCCTATGATTTTTTAAGGCGCGGCGATTTGGCGGATATTCCTGTTGGGACGATTAAACTTTCAAAATCCGTTACGGTGAAGGTTCAGGAGTACACGACAAAGCCTCCTTCGGAATCAAAGTTTGAAACCCACGACAGGATGTTCGACATTCAGTTCTTAGCCGCCGGGCAAGAAATGTTCGGAATTGCGCCCAGAGACAGTCTCGAAGCCATGTCTCCGTACGATAACGAAAAAGACGTTACATTTTACCGCGACCCGCCAATATACGGTTCTGTTTTGTTGCAAGCGGGTGAATTCATAGTGGTATCCCCTGAAGATGCCCACAAACCCGCCTGTATCGCAGGCAGCGCAATGCCCGTAAAAAAAATCGTTGTCAAGATTTGCGTTTAACGCCACGCTGCTTAAGGTGATGCGTAAATGAAGTAGGCGACAACTGTATTGACTTCAAGTTAATCGGCGATTGCCTACTGTGCGACTGCCAGAGCTAATCGGGGTTGTCCTAATCCATTGGCGGGAAATAGCCTATCGAATCACGCCCTGAACGTTCCAGCAGGTATACTTCCGCTTCTACCGGTAGAAATGCCCTTCCAAATCCTGTAGAAAGAGACGACTGGTAACTGAGGATGTAGGATGCCGATGGAACGGAAACCATCTGCCGTACAAGCGGTCCTATACCCTGAGGATTGTAAAGCCGAATCGCTTCACCGCCGGTTTCAACGCATAAGTAACGGATTTCATCGCTTAAAGGCACGCTTGCGGAGTCTTCGCCCACAAGAATAGCGTTAAAAACGATTCCATTGTTGGCCATGTATGCCGCCAATTCGTTTAGACTGTACTGTTCAAACGCGAGTTCGCCGAGTCCCGCGCCGGAACTGACAAACAGAATTGATCGTTTAGGCGAAAGCCCAAGCAAATCTGTGGCAGCCAATCGCAGCCCCAAATCAAAACGCCAGCGTGGAGTGTGCATTTCAGGCCGACCACGCGCCGCCGTGGTGAGCAGAGACGGGTTTCCGGCGGAAAAACGTTCACGAACCGGCTGTTCTCCGGCGGAAATGATAGATGCTATGTTTCCATGCCCCTCAATCGCGGCGTTTATATCACGTAACGCGGCATCCATCGTTTCACCCAACGAAGCGGTTGACGGTGAGCGTTCCAGCAGAATCGCTATGTCCGCTGCCTGTGCCGCGTTTCCCGCAGCCATAAACGTCTGATTTTGAACGGGACGGCCTTCTTCAGTCAACATAAAATTTGTTTGAGCAAGGCCGACTATAGGATGACGGCGGCTGTCTTCCACCCGCAATTCCACGACAACATTAGGAAATCCCGCGCTCACAACACGGTCTATCGACACAAAAAAGCCCGATGCCACATCGTTGACCGATGCAAGCACGGTAATCTCATTTGCGTCAAAATTCGCGGCCATAAGCGCGCCGTTTGCGTCAACAGCGCCGTCAATGAAGCGAATCCGCGAATTTCCCATCGCGCAAAGTTCTTTTGTAATACCGGTATCGATATCAACAAGCAGTAAACGTTTCGTATCGGTAACTATCAGACTATTATCATTCAGAAATCTCAGGTTTTCAGGTTGTCGCAGCCCGTCCGCCGCCAGAATTCCAGTGTAAACTCCGTTTGAATCAAAGATGTAGATACATTTCGCTGCGCTGTCCGCCACATACACAAGCCCGTTATGGGATGTAATGCCCGATGGCGACAAAAATCCGGCAAAACCGGAAGTTTTTAAACCAAATACATTGATAAATACGCCGTCAGGATCGAATTTTGAAATGCGGCGGTTTCCAAATTCAACGACATAGAGGTATCCCTCATCATCAATGGAAAGTGCGGCGGGCCCGCTGAGCTGACCCGGCTCCAGACCCTTAGAACCGATGTGGGAAAGCCATTTACCCTCCGCGTCAAGAACGCTTATCCTGCCGCCGCGGAATTCAGAGACATAGATTCTCCGGTCAAGCCCACGAACAAGCGCAAAAGGTCTATCAAATCCCACCAGCGGCCCGCGTGCGCGGTAACGCACTATGCCGTTCACATCAAGCCGCACTATCTCATTGCTGCCGTAAGCCGCGACCCAGAGTGATCCGTCATTTTCCGGCAAAACGGAAGAGGGCTGGCTAAAACTTGTTATACCGCCGGAACTTCCGGGAAAATGCCCTATCTCAACATAACGGTCAACCTCATTGATAGACGGGTAAATACTCCGGCGGGCGCCGACACGCTCAATCCTGCCGTTAATTAGAAGTGCCTCTGGAGATGTCTCGCCGTATTTTTGCGCCGCGTTTTGCCATTGCCGCAGCGCTATGTTTTCCATACCCGACCGGTAGTAGGCGCGTCCCAGCCAATCAAGTATTAAGGCTTCGTCCGGCTTCCATGACAGAGCTTGCTCAAACGCGAATATCGCTTCATTAAAAGAATTGCGATTGTATGCCTCAACGCCCAGCCTAAATGACTCGGCTGCGCGCAATGCGTCAAGGTCACTGCCCAAAACCATGCTTTGGTCATCTTGCGCCGAAACATTCGCGCATATCAGTAACAGTACAATGAATAAAAACGAAGAGCTGGACAGGCGCTTCATCAATCGCTATGAGGCCTCAGCGATAAGCGTCTTCATGTGGGAACTAATGTCTTTGTGACGGGGTGCCAAATCAAGGGCGCGGCGTAAACATGACCGTGCTTCGCCGATTTCTCCGGTCTTATAGTATGCCCAGCCGAGTGAATCAAGGTACGCGGCATTTTGTGGATACTTGTTTACCGCCTTTTTACACAACTCAAGCCCGCGCTCCACATCCAAACCTGTTTCAACAAGCAAAAAACCAAGCCCATTCATCGCGTTAGCATTATTTGAATCAACTTTAAGCGCTTCTTCGTACATTTCCACGGCACGTTCATTTTTTTTCTGCATACACGCGGCATAGGCCATCATCGTATATATCTGACCGGACTTAAAACCGGCATTTATAAGATGATCAAGCTCAACTTCCGCCATTCGGGAACGCTTGGTAAGCATATATATATAGGCGAGCGTCAAGCGGCACTGGCACACACGCACGGCGCCCTCTTCGCTATCATCTCCCGCCACAACTTGTTCCAAATGAGACACTGCGTCACTGTAGGATTCCAACTTTGTATAGCATAGCCCAAGATAGTAGGCCAATTCCATCTGTTTTCCCGCAGACAACAAAGTTGAATCTATTTCATGAAAGGCCTGTAGCGCCGAATTCCAGCGTTTTTTGTTATATAAACTTACCGCTTCCTCAAAAATCGTTGCCATAAAGAATTCCTATAAAATAGAATCGTCCTGAAACCTAAGTTTCTGAACAACAACCGCAAAAGCGGCAAAATACACGGCAATCAACTATTGCCTGAAGCTCAATATTTACGTTACTTACACTCTACCATTACAAGCCCGCCATGACAAGCGTTGGGGCTGATCCGCACAGCCAATCATCCCTTGCAACATTGCGAGAGAGGGGACTTGAACCCCTAAACCTTGCGGCACCAGATCCTAAGTCTGGCGTGTCTGCCAATTCCACCACTCTCGCTCTTAAGTTAGCGGCTATCCGTACGATTGCCATTACGCCGGTGGTTATTCCGCCGCGCCCGCCTTTACATCGCTTGAATGTGAACCGGCACCCGCCGGACAAGCTGTCAGTGGCTTGCCTAAAAACTGAAGTTTCCAGATAAGGCCAATGTAAAGCGTCCGTTAAAAACAGAGCGGGAAACGGGAGTCGGACCCGCGACATCCACCTTGGCAAGGTGGCGCTCTACCACTGAGCTATTCCCGCGTAGTCAAAGATTCGCATAAACAGGCAGCATTTGTCAAGGGCAGCCAGCTATTTCACATTTCCACGTCAGGCCCGGCATGAACTTTCGCTTTAAAACGGCAAAGTGCCGCGCATTTTTCACAGCATTTACTGCAACTTATGAAAGAACCCATAAGATTCTTGAAACGCCTAATATACGCTCTCAAGATTTTTTGTGGTATTGACTCTTTTAATAGATTCTGTATAAAATATACCAGTACGGCGTGGAAGCAGCGCCGGCGCGAAAATTCGTCAAGTGGAAACGGGCGGGCATAAAATTTGTAAAACGGTTTAATGAACCGCGCCGGTTTTGGAGATTCACATGGCCAATATAATTTTTACCGAACGCGAGAAATGCCAATACTGTTACAAATGTATCAGCAAGTGTCCCGTAAAAGCCATCCGCGCTAAAAACAACCACGCAGACATAATACAAAAGTTATGTATCCTATGCGGAAATTGCGTAAAATCCTGTCCAAGCATGGCACGGCATATAAGACCGGATATAGACAGCGTAAAAAAACTGATAGAAAACGGTGGTAAAGTAATAGTTTCGTTGTCGCCGTCCTTCGTATCTGAATTTTACAACGTAAAAGCAGGCCAGCTCATTGCCGCGTTAAAAAAACTCGGATTCTACGCGGTTTCCGAAACGGCGATTGGCGCGGATTTAGTTTCGCATAGCATTGCGGACAGCATAAAAAAAGCGCGTGAAAAAAACAGCGGTCAAAAACTTTTTTTATCATCCGCCTGTTCCGCTGTTGTTTTGTATATAAAACGTTACGCGCCGGCCTTTGTTCCATATCTGAACGACAGAGCTTCACCGATGCTCGCCCACGCGCTCATGCTCAAAAAGATATACGGCGGTGACTGTCCAATAGTTTTTATCGGACCCTGCTCCGCAAAAAAACTGGAGGCGGATCAGATGAGGGAGGTGAACGCCTCGCTCACTTTTAACGAGCTTCAACAATGGTTTAACGAAGAAAATATCGTTCCCGAAGAAATACAAGATTTTGAAAATGAGGATTTTGTTCCATACCGCGCGGCGAAAGGCGTTTTATACCCGGTGGACGGCGGAATTTTTGTAAGCGTAAATAATTATCTGCAAAAAGAAAATATAACTGATGTTTCATTTTTGAATATTTCCGGCATTACCAATGTCGCGGAAGCGTTAAAAGAAAAATTTGACGAATCAAAACTTTCTCATCCGCTGTTTGTCCAGCTTCTTTCCTGTCAGGGCGGCTGTGTAAATGGCTGCCGTCACAGGCGCGCCTGCAGTGCTATTATACGAAACGAAAGACTTTTAGCTTATGCGAAAGACACTGAAAATTATTTGGACGATGAAACATTATTCAAAAGCATCAAATTCAAAGGAACGGTTACGGCAAAAGAAATTCCGCCGGTTCAATATTCAGGAACTGAAATCAAAGATGCCCTTGTTTCAATTGAAAGATTCCACAGCAAAGATCATATAAACTGTTCGATGTGCGGTTACGATAACTGCGTATCGTTTGCCAGGGCGTTGATAGACAAACGCGCCGAAAAAACGATGTGTTCCGCGTATTTAAGAAATATGGCCCAGCGCAAGGCAAACGCCCTGATAAACACGACTCCAAGCGGAGTTGTTATAGTTGACAAAGAATTAAAAATTGTTGAATGCAATAAAAATTTCGCGGGTTTATTGGGAAAAGATGAGGAAGAATTGTATGAACTAACCGATCAATTCAGAGGGCTGAAACTGAGCAAATTTATTGATTTTACAGACTGTTTCGAGGAAGCGCTGGGTGGAAATACATCGGACAGTTTCACTCATGACATACACACCGGTAAAAAAATACTGCGGCTTACAACTTATGTAATTGAAAAAGGCGAAGTTGTCGCGGGCGCGCTGGATGACATCACGCGCACCGCCAGCGTCAGAAGAAATACCGTTATGCGGGCGCGGAGAATTATTGAAAAGAATGTGACGGCCGTTCAAAAAATCGCGTTTTTGCTCGGCGAAAACGCGGCGGAAACGGAAGCTATTTTGAATTCGATAATTGAATCCCATACTATTGAAGAGCCAAAAAAATGACAAGTTTTTTTCCAAACAGCGGCATATTTGTAGAAATAGAATATTTTAATATACCCAAAGAAGGGCAAAACGCGGCGGGTGATGTGTTTCTGTCGGAAACATTTCTAAAAGGCAGGCGCATAATCGCAGCTCTTTCGGACGGGCTTGGCAGCGGGATTAAGGCTAATGTCATGGCATCATTAACCTCTACAATGATAATAAAATTCGTTTTGCTCGACATACCGCCTAAGCGTGCGGCGGAACTAATAGTAAATTCACTGCCCGTCCGCAGCGAAAGCGCCCTAAGCTACGCGACTTTTACGCTGATAGATATTGATAAAAATTTTTCCGTAAAAATAATAGAATATGACAATCCGCCAATTGTAGTAATACGCGATGGAAATATTATTGGATTAAAAAAACAAAAAATACCGATAGAACGAAAAAATAAAAAAACAGGGCCTCAGGATGAAAATATTTTCATTTCAAATTTTTCCGCACATTCTGGCGACAGGTTAATATTTTTTTCGGATGGAGTTACGCAGGCCGGAATCGGCATCAGCGAAAAATTTCAGGGCGGCATTGGAATCACGGATATAAAAGATTTTATAAAAAAAACTATTTCCGAACGCGCCGATATAAGCGCGCGCGACCTGTCGCAGACTATCGTTGAATACGCCTGTCAGAGCGACAATGACCACGCGCACGATGATATAACCTGCGCCGTCGCTTACTTTAGGCATCCGCGCGACCTGCTTGTCATAAGCGGCCCTCCGTTTACTCCCGAAAATGATACGGAATTAATGCGTATATTTTCTGATTTTCCCGGTAAAAAAATAATTTCAGGCGGAACTACGGCGCAAATTATCGCTCGTATGCTGAACAAACAGATAACTCACGCCGAAAAAAACACATACAGTGAATCAGAATATGAAGATGAAGGTATCCTGCGTGTACCCGCCGAATCAATTATGGAGGGGGTGGATTTAGTCTGCGAGGGCATCATTACGCTGGGCGCAGTCTCGGAAATACTGTTGAATCCGAACATGAACGAATATGACGGTTCTGCTGCCGCTAAAATGATAAATATTTTTATGAACAGCGATAGAATTCTATTTCTTACCGGCACACGAATAAACGAAGCTCATCAGGATCCTACAATGCCGGTTGAGCTTGAAATAAGGCGGAACGTGATAAAAAAAATAGCATCCACACTGGAAGACAAATACGCAAAATATGTAACCATCCAGTATATCTA
>JAISZZ010000101.1 GCA_031284385.1 Treponema sp. | reverse complement strand
CTGCCCCCGCAACGCCCCCGGCATATTCGTGTTTTGCATGGAGAAGCACTATACCTGCGCTTGCGTACAGGCTGTTTTGCCGTTTACGATGAAAACGGAAATAAGTTTGATATTACCGGGGTATTCACGCGGATATTTGAAGATTACGAGCAGATAGCGAAACGTCTTGAATGTGAAAAACGAAAGCGGGGAATACGGTACCAGATGAGCAATGTTTGTTAAATTAGTGCGTATGGGTCTGCTCCCCCGCCGCAAAGTTTGCCGCACATATGCGATTTCAGGGCGGGGAGGTTTATTCTGCAATATCTGGTTTAATACCCCGGCACAAACTTGTTTGTACGCTTGCCGCACGGAGGCTCATTCCATCTATAATGTGAATTTTTTCACAATGTTTATCGCCATTAAGAATACAAGTTATGCTTGTTCCAACACCAAGTAACACAACGTGAGGAGATTGTCCCATAATGTTTAGCAAGTGTGACCTTGGGTAATACGCATACACGGTATTGACTCAAATTTTAGCCCAATATAGACTGGACTTGTTCGATAACGCGGTTGGTTATCGAACAGTCTTGCAGTTTTTCAGGCTAAGAGCCTGCGAACCGAAGGTTCGACAAAACTGCATTTTTTAATGGAAGTTGTCCGGAAACTAAAGTTTCCAAGCAACTCTACTAGACAGTATCAAAGACAGCTATTTGGCCGCCCGCTTTGATACCGCTTTTCGTGTTCTCGTCGCGGTGGATTTTGGCCGGCACGGATGACGCATGATATTGATACAATATGAGTAACATTCACAGTATCCGCGACGGCATAGATATTGCGATTACGGTTTCGGCGCACAGCGGAGTTCCCGTTTTGTTCTTGGCCAACCCCGGACTCGCGAAGTCAACAATAATTGGTAATTGGGCGGAACGCAACGGCTATCATTTGGAAACGCTGATAGGTTCGCGTTTTACACAGGAAGAAATTTTAGGGTTTCAGGCGCGCACCGAAGATAAGAATACCGGCGAAACATATCTTGAACTGCTTGAACCGTACTGGTATCGCAGCGTCATTCAAAATGAAAAGAAAAATATTCCGTCCCTGCTGTTTCTTGACGAACTTAGCACGGTGCAGGAAAACGTGCAGGGCGCGATGTTGCAGCTTGTTTTTGATAGAACTATAGGGCATGGGAAAAAATTACCCGCTTCGACAATTATCGTATCGGCAGCAAATTACAAACAAAATATTCCGTTTGTTTTTAACATCATGGCGCCAATATTAAACAGATTTTGCATAGTAAATTTGCGCTACGAAAGCCACCGCGCTTTTCTCGGTGAATTTCTTCAGGATGAAAGTGCGCGTTCAGACAATTTGATAACATATAGCGATGTAACAATACGTGAAGAAACAAGAATGCGGCTGCGGGAAGGCTTAAAAACTATGTGGAGTTTTATATTTGAATCGTTTAACGAAAGCGGAGGCCAAAGTGACATCGATATTAACAATCAAATGTACAACAATATATACGAAAGTGATACCATGTATGTTTATAATTTTATAACGGGCAGGACAATTTATTATCTGTACCGGGTAACGCTTTCATTTTTAAGCAAGGGGCTTTCTGTAAGCCGCCACGGACAAATAATGTTGAACATGGTTTTTGGCCTTGCCGGTCTTGGTACTAATTCTTTTAACGAGTCACGGCAGAAATCATACTTAAAAAAACTTGAGACATTGTGGATAAAACTGTATGCGGAGTTTGAAACAGGAAGCGCCGGCGAGTCGGAGCTTCGCCTGCCCCCCGTCAAACTCGCGTTTGACGGGAAAAGCGTTTCCACCGCCGTCAATGAATGGACTCTGTACGACGAGGCGTCTATTTTTCCCGAAGGTCCGGACGAAGCTCTTGAAACCCTGGTACGCCATGTTTCCGGCGTTTACGGCACGGAAAGCGGACGGATTGAAAACCTGCGCCGGCTGGTCATGGACGATAGGGCAGCGCTGTTCGCTTTTACTGAGGATATGCAAAAAATTGATTCACTGATACTGACGCTTGAAACAGAAACCACTGAAACAGAGCGGGCGAAACGCGGCGCGTACCTGCAAACTTTGCGCGGCATACGCGGAGCCTACACGCCTCTGCGGGAGGCCGCGTTGAAAAAAACAATTCCGTCATAACGCGCAAACCGCCCTCCCCATGAATACCCCCCCCCCCCCAGATTGCCCGCCGGTGAATTGACGTTATTCAAAAAAAAGACTCACAATGAATGGGCGTGTTACGCTTGCAAATTCTATTAGCGTTGTTCAAAGGCTTCAGTTTTTGAACAACTTCTAATGAAAAACAGCAAAATGCGGCGCATTTAGCACAGCATTTGCTGCGACTTGCGCAAGAACCATAAGGTTCTTGTGCAAATCCATCATATTTTTTGGAGGCCTGTATGATTTCTTTCATTGTTGGTATCGCCGCTTTAATAGCTGGATACATGGTTTACGGCGCGATTGTGGAAAAGGTGTTTAAGATTGATACCGGACGCCAGACTCCGGCGGTTCGTATAAATGATGGCGTTGATTTTGTTGTAATTCCGGTATGGCGGGCTACGCTGATACAATTCCTGAATATTGCGGGTACGGGTCCGATTTTTGGAGCCATTGCGGGCGCATTGTGGGGGCCGGCGGCATTTGCGTGGATTGTTTTTGGCTGTATTTTTGCAGGCGCGGTACACGATTTTTTCTGCGGTATGCTGTCCCTCCGCAATGACGGCGCGACAATCGCCGAACTTGTCGGCAAGTACCTTGGGAGTATTCCAAAATACATCATGCGCGTATTTTCCGTAGCCCTGCTGATTTTTGTCGGAGTAGTATTTGTTTACACGCCGGCTCAAGTTCTCAACGTGCTTATCGATCCGGAGAATAAAAGCATATTCACAATTGCGCTCGTTATAATTATGGCCTATTACATACTTGCCACCATACTCCCGATTGACCAGCTTATAGGACGGATATATCCAATTTTCGGCGCAGCGCTGTTAATAATGGGTATAGGAATAACGATAACTCTTTTTGTGTCCGGCGAAGCCGCTACGATTCCCGAATTCGCGTTTAGGAATCTGCACCCGAAAGGCAGTGCACTGTTCCCGTTCCTGTTTATTTCTATCGCCTGCGGTGCAATATCCGGTTTTCACGCCACCCAGTCGCCGCTTATGGCGCGTTGCCTAAAAAGCGAAGCTGACGGGCGGAAAGTTTTTTACGGGGCGATGATACTGGAAGGCATTGTAGCGATGATTTGGGCGGCTGCGGCGATTGGACATTTCGGAAGTCAGGAAGGACTAGCGGCGGCGGGCAGCGCTGCATCCGTCGTTACCAGAGTATCCGTTGATTTGATGGGAGTCATAGGCGGCGCTCTTGCCGTTCTGGGCGTTGTAGCCTGCCCGATAACCTCCGGCGACACGGCGTTCCGCAGCGCCCGCCTAGCGATTGCGGATGCGCTCAGCTTTAACCAGAGGCCTATCAAAAACCGTTTTATCGTGGCAATTCCGCTCTTTGCCGTTGGTATACTGCTTGTGCTGTGGTCGCAGGCCGGCACCGAAAATTTCAGCAAGATATGGCGTTACTTCGCGTGGTCAAACCAGACTCTTGCTACAATCGCGCTCTGGGCTATCAGCGCGTACATGGCTAAAACCGGCAAACTGTACTGGATGTCCCTCGTTCCGGCAGTGTTTATGACGGTCGTGGTAACGAGTTACATAATTGTAGCGCCTGAAGGTTTCAGGCTGCCGTACAACTTTGGCATAATATTCGGAATTGTGCTTGCTGCCGTGCTGTTCGTCTTATTCATCCCGTTGATTGCCATAAAACAAAAGAATACTCTGTCCGAGTAACCGGTATGGAAGCGCGGCGTGGTGGATTACCCGCCGCTTTAACATACGCGCGGCTGCCGGTTTGACATAAGTTTTTTCGTGCCCTGTTGCCATACCGCTTGATTCAGGCCGCATCCTTCTCACGGTTAGCGGCGTTTAGTACCAGCATATAGCGGCTTGAATCTCGAAAATAGACTTGATTTTTGCCTCATTCAGCACATTGTAAGCGATTTTTTATCCTCCTACTGTTGTTCTGTCCCTTCAACGAGACAAAAAATTGAAATATTCTCTTGCGTTTCGCCAAAACCCATAATAAAATAGAAATATACCCATACCAGGTGAGAGATATCTTGTCCGGATTGGGATCCATTCTACCAACCTTATGGACCAAGATTCGTTCTGGTTCGGCGAGGGCATATAACCCGCATTGTGCAGTGTTATTCCGTCCTCGGCGGTTGCCGGGGCTTTTATCCCCGTAAATTTTCGATCAGGAGCAGCCATGAAACGAATTGCGGTAATTGGGGCAATTGTGGAAAAGCCTCAGACAAACCAGCGCGCTTTTAACGAGACGGTCGCCCAATACAAGGGCATCGTGAAGGGACGCATGGGCATCCCCTTTGATGACGAGGACACGGCAGTGATTGCCCTCACCCTGCGGGGAGAGTTGAACGACAT
>JAISZZ010000009.1 GCA_031284385.1 Treponema sp. | reverse complement strand
CACAGTTAGTCATGCACGGGCGGGCGAGGCAGGCTTGGCAGGCGTTGGTTACCATAAAATGGGAGCGCACACAGGCATTGCAGGCGATGTCCAGCACAGTGAGCATGGGCCACGCGGGCATCTCTCTTGCGAGAGCTTCCTTCACGTATCCGGCAAGGCTTTTCCCGTCATCATAATCTTCCAGCCCGCACCCCAGCCTCGTGATGACCCGCTGCCGGATGATTTCGCGGTCATGGTATATACAGCAACGGACGGAATCGCTGCCGGCGGGGACAAGTTCTTTCGGTATATAGTGGACTCCCTCGTCCAACTTGCCCTCAAGCTGAAGCCGGATGATGCGAGTTAGTATTTCCCGCTTCAGGCGCAGGGTATTATTGTTCACATTAAGCATAGTTTCCTCATGAAAATGGCAGGCGGCGCGGCGTGTCCGAACAGGCAGTCCTCATGGTTGAAGACTGCCCGCCCATTCGAACCGGCAGCGCGCTGTTAAACCTTTTCGTTCTTTCCATAGAAAGCGTTAAGATACATTTGTTTTATCTCTTCTATCAAGGGATAGCGGGGATTCGCGCCGGTGCATTGATCGTCAAAGGCCCGCTCGCTCATCTCGTCCAGACTGGCAAGGAAGTCCTTTTCATCGATGCCGTAATCCCGAATGGTATTCTTGATACCTATTTGTTCTTTAAGCCTCTCCACGGCGTTGATGAGTCGTTCAAGTTTCTCGCCGTCTGCTTTGCCGCCCAGCCCCAGCGCGTCTGCAACCTCCCCGTAACGGGACAGCGTTTTTGGGTGGTCGTACTGCGGGAATGTTCCCATCTTGGGCGGCGCTTCCTCCGCGTTAAAGCGGATCACCTCGCTAATCATGAGCGCGTTGGCAATACCGTGCGGCAAATGGTGGAACGCGCCAAGTTTATGCGCCATGGAATGGCAGACGCCCAGAAATGCGTTGGCAAAAGCCATGCCGGCGATAGTAGCGGCGTTAGCCATCTTTTCCCGCGCTTCGGGGTTTGCCGCCCCTTCGTTGTAAGCGGCGGGGAGAAAGCGAAATATCACCTTGAGCGCCTGAATCGCAAGGCCGTCCGTGTAATCGGTGGCCATTACCGAGGCGTAGGCCTCAAGCGCGTGGGTCATCGCGTCGATTCCCGATGCGGAGGTGAGTCCCTTGGGCGCGTTCATCTGCAAATCGGCATCGACAATCGCCATATCGGGCAAAAGTTCGTAGTCGGCCAGCGGGTATTTCATGCCTGCCTGTTCATCGGTGATGACCGCAAACGGGGTAACTTCGCTTCCTGTACCGGCGGAGGTGGGAACGGCTATAAAATAAGCCTTTTCTCCCATCTTTGGGAAAGTGTAAATGCGCTTTCTGATGTCGGCAAAACGCATCGCCATATCGCCGAAATCGGCCTCCGGGTGTTCGTACAGCACCCACATGATTTTTCCCGCGTCCATCGCCGAGCCGCCGCCCAGCGCGATTATCACATCAGGCTTGAAGGCGCTCATAAGTTCCGCGCCGCGCTTCGCGCAGCCCAGAGTCGGATCGGGGGCGACATCGAAAAAAGTCTCGTGGACAATTCCCATGCCGTCCAGCTTTTCGGTTATCGTCTTGGTATAACCGTTTTGATAGAGGAACGTATCGGTTACGATGAACGCACGCTTTTTTCCCATAACATTTTTAAGCTCGTCCAGAGCCACGGGGAGGCATCCCCGCTTAATATACACCTTTTCAGGCGTGCGGAACCACAGCATATTTTCTCTCCTTGCCGCAAGCATTTTGATATTGAGCAGGTGCTTTACACCCACGTTATCCGCCACCGAATTGCCGCCCCAGCTTCCACAGCCCAAAGTGAGCGACGGGGCAAGCCTGAAATTATAAAGATCGCCGATACCGCCGTGAGACGATGGCGTATTCAACAGGATACGGCACGTTTTCATGCGGGACGCAAAGGCAGCAAGTTTTTCGCCATCGGTAACCGGATCAAGGTACACGCTGGCGGTATGTCCGTAACCGCCGTCTTTGACCAGACGGTCTGCCTTATCAATCGCTTCGTCAAAGCTCTCAGCGCGATACAGAGCAAGCACGGGGGAAAGTTTTTCATGCGCGAATTCTTCGGTCAATTCCACGCTTTCCACTTCGCCGATAAGGATTTTTGTCGCGGGCGGAACGGTTATACCCGCAAGCTCCGCTATTGCCGCCGCTTTCTGGCCGACAATTTTGGCGTTCAATGTTCCATTGATTATGATGGTCTTTCGCGCCTTTTCCGTTTCTTCAGGCTTCAGGAAGTAGCAGCCCCGCCTGACAAACTCAGCCTTAACCTTGTCGTACACGCCGCTAAGCGCGATGACCGACTGTTCTGAAGCGCATATCATGCCGTTGTCAAAAGTCTTGGAATGAATGATGGAGTTTACCGCAAGGGGTATATCCGCGCTCTCCGCGATAACTGCCGGAGTGTTGCCGGAACCCACGCCGATAGCGGGCTTACCGGACGAATAGGCCGCCTTGACCATGCCCGGCCCGCCTGTTGCAAGAATGATATCCGCCTCTTTCATCACCAGACTGGTCAACTCAAGGCTAGGCTCGTCTATCCAGCCGATGATGCCCTCCGGCGCTCCGGCGGCGGATGCCGCGTCCAGCACGATTTTCGCCGCCGCGTTGGTGCAGCCCTTGGCTCGCGGGTGCGGCGAAATGATGATGCCGTTCCGCGTTTTAAGGCACAGCAATACCTTGAATATCGCGGTGGAGGTGGGGTTGGTGGTGGGGATAACCGCCGCGACCAGTCCTAACGGCTCGGCAATGCGCGTAATACCGTAGACCGTATCGTCTTCGATAACGCCGCACGTTTTTTCGTTTTTATAGGCGTTATAGATATACTCCGAAGCGTACAGGTTTTTGATAACCTTGTCCTCAACAATGCCCATACCAGTTTCCGCCACGGCCAGCTTTGCCAGCGGAATACGTTCCCTGGACGCGGCGCTCGCGGCGGCGTGGAAAATCCTGTCAACCTGTTCTTGGCTAAAGCCCGCGTAAACTCTTTGCGCTTCGCGGATATTGGCCAGACAAGCGTTCAGGCTTTCCGTGTCTTTAACAATGCTCATACTTTTTCTCCTTTTGGATAAATACATCCACAACATAAATTACAGGATAACAAACCCGTTATCGAACAATCTTTATCGATATTAAAATATCGATAAAACTGTATAGATATAAAATTATCGGATTGTGAATATTCTGTCAATGGTATGGCATCAGATAAATTTCTATTGGATTTGGTGGCTGGGGTCAGACCTCATGGAAAGGCTGGGAATGGTACCGGCACGGCGCGCTTGCAGGCTGGGGTCAGACCTCATATTATTTTGAGTTTGAAATTTGCGGCAGCACAGGCAGATGTTTTTACGCCTCGCGGTTTTTCATTTTCACTTTTAGCAGCGCGTAACCAACGCTTAGATCTTCCTGCTGTACCACGATATTCGCGGGAACTTTGAGTTTTACAGTTGTAAAATTCCAGATACCCTCAATACCGCCGCGCACAAGAATGTCCGCCGCTTCCTGAGCGCATCCGGACGGAACGGTTAGTATGGCGATTTTAACGCCTAAAGAACGGATTTGGTCATCCATGCTTGCCGCGTTTTGAACAGTTATCTCGTGAATTTTCCCGCCAATTTTGCGCGGGTCTATATCAAAGGCGGCGATAATGTCTAAGCCGTGCAACAAAAAACCCCTGTAGCCCATGAGTGCGGAACCAAGATTCCCGGCTCCTACCAGTACGGCCTTGCTGTTGGAGTCCCAACCCAAAAAGCGCTCGATGGCGTTGACAAGTTTTTCGACCGGATACCCTTTTTTAGGGATACCGCTAATTCCAGTTATGGCTAAATCCTTGCGTACCTGGATTGATTCAAGCCGCAATTCCCTTGCTATGACGGTAGCGGAGATGAATTCGTCCTCCTCCTGCCGCAGTTCCCTTATCACCTGAAGATATGACGGCAATCTGCGCACCGATGTAGTCGCGTGAATCTTAGGTTCATGCTTGCTTCCAGTCTCAAGAGTAGACAAATTCTCTGTGTCCATCGATAAAATGATATTTTTTATCCGTAAAAAATCAAGTATACGCGATTTTTATTCGCAGTGGGGTCTACACCATATGCACTAACTTATATTTGACAAACTATCGGTTTAATGACATACCGTAAAAACCACCGGAGGTTTGTAATATGCCGTCAATAGCCAAATTATTGCCGCTGCTCGGAAAGGATTACGAGCAGAAATGTACCGAACTTGGGATTATAAAGCGTGTGCGTGAAATCAAAACGCCCGCCGACTTAATGATGCTCTGTTTATTTCATCTGCTCAACGGAGTGTCGCTTGTCGCGGTTAGCACGGTCGCTTTTGCCCTGAAAATAGGGAATTTCAGCGACGTAGCGTTTATGAAAAAAGAAAGCCAAATGCGGCGAATGGTTCAAACATATAAGAGCGGAGTTGTCGCGTGACGGGTTAATTTCATATCCGAAACAGGCTTATTTGGAAGGCCGCCGTGTACTGGCGGTAGACGCGTCCGATGTGGTAGAAAAGGGGCGTATCGGGGAAACCTACCGTCTGCATTATGCGATAGACCTACATATGATGACCAGCGATACGTTCAAAATTACCAAAGAGGAGACAGGCAAAACACTGAGTAATTTCAATTTCAGACGTGGAGATTTAGTAGTCGCGGACCGGGAGTACGGGACAGTGAAGGGGATAAACCACTGCCTTAACTGCGGTGCGGATTATATCCTGCGCCTGCATACAGGCTGTTTTGCCGTTTATGATGAAAACGGAAATAAGTTTGATATTGCCGGGATATTCGCTGGACTGAAAAGCGGCGAAGCCGCGGTTTTTGCCGTACTCCCGATAAAACACGAATGCCGGTGAGGATTTGTGTTAAGCGCAAGGACAAAGAAGCGTGTGAGAAATCCCTGGAGAGGCGGGCATCCCGCAAAGGCAACAATCTACAGGAAAAGACCGTGGAATTCAATGAATACGTCGTGGTCGTAACGTCGCTTCCGGATTCGGTTACCGCTGAAGAAGTCCTTGAAACATACCGC
>JAISZZ010000124.1 GCA_031284385.1 Treponema sp. | reverse complement strand
GCCAACGGGCTGCGATAGAAGCAGGATGCGATACACGGCAAACAGTGTGCAAAGGCCGCTCACAGCCAATCATGGTTCGCGGTTCATTATTAATGGTTGCTTAAATTGCCGGCGGGCATAGTACGCAATTTTATATTACCTTTAGGAGGGTAAAGATGCAAAAGAACAGAGTATGTTCATGGGCAATCGGTGCGGCGATAGCGGCGCTGGTTATGGGTTTCGTGCTGGCGGGGTGCGCGTCAAAACCGGTGGCGGTTGAGGCAGGCGGCGCGGCATCAAAGGCGGATAAAGCCGGTTACGCTTCAAGCGGGCTTGTCGGAAAATGGCTGTCCCTTTCGACCGGCTATGTTGACGAATTGATTCTGTCTGAAGACGAAAGCGGCTCCTCGACACTGTTTAAGGGAAGCGGCGCGGCGGAGAGGACTCTGAAACTGACCTTTAATCCAAAGTCCGATTCCTTTTCCATGGAGGTTCCGGGCACAGCAAAAAAGGCTCCGGTCAAGTATGCGCGGAGCGAAGACGGAACGCGGCTCACCGTGTATTTCATGGAAACCCAGGAGGTCGTCTATGCAAAAGAAGAACAGGTAATCAAAGAAGTCTCCGAAGGGGAAGACCTTACCTCGATACTCCGGCTGGGAAACTATTATTCGGTAGCGGGAGACGCGAAGTGCGTAGCGTTATTCACCGAAGCCGTAAAGCGGGGGAGCCCGGACGGCAATCTGAACCTGGGGAATCACTATTACAACACGGATAAAGCAAAAGCCTTTGAATACTATCTGGCGGCGGCTGAACAGGGTATGCCGCAGGCGGAGTTTAACGTTTTTGTGTTTTATTTAAACGGCGAGGGCGGGATAGCCAAAGACGAGGCAAAGGCCGTCGACTGGCTCCTCAAGGCCGATGAACACGGCAGCGCCGATGCCGACAGGGTAATGAAACAGTTCGGGTTCAAATAAGGGCGGGCGTGACTCTTGGTGGGGAGCTGGGACATACCGCCCGGGCTTCCCGCTTGTTTGAAAGGCCGACGGGCATTAAACGCACAAATAGTTTTATCATTAGGAAGGTAAATGATGAGGAAGAACAGAATGTTGTTTTGGACGATGGCTTTGTTGGCTATGGCGGCGTTGCTTACCGGGTGTGTTTCCGCAGGGATTGCCAGAGCGGATGTGCCCATGAAGGAATCATGCGTTCTGGTTATCACCGAAAGCATCGACAACCTTACCTGCGGCAAGACGTTCGTCCTTCTGCCCCATGACGGCCTTTCAGCCCGCCACAGCGTGGTCGTCCCGGCGGGGGAACAAGCGCTCGTGGTGGAGAAAAGAAAGCGCTACACGCTTGCCACCGGGCAAACGGCGAATACCCAATGGACTACCTTTATTCCGTATACCGAGAAATGGTCGGTTACATACGATTTTAAGCCGGGGAAGTCTTACAAGATGAAGAGGACAAACGTCAATCTCTCTACCTTACAAGACGGATCGCTTGTTACCGATACGCCGGGGGTCCGCATTACCCGCGAAGCTGACCGCATTCTGGTAACGCATCAGGGCGACATTGAAATAGAAGAATACAGTTTCGGACCGGGCGGCGGCATGGCGGGGACTACCTATGTCGGCCCCTATTTTAATGCTGTCTTTAACATTCCCTTTTGGGAATACGGCCCCGGCGCGACTGGCTTTGACTTCGGCCCCCGTCTGGGCTTGCAGCTCATTCACGGCAAATTCGGCATGATTTTAGCCGGTGAAGCCGCCGCCGGCGCGTACATTTCGTTTCCGCAGTTTAACTCCCTCGACGTGGGAGCGGCCTATAATTACGGCGGCATGGTGGAGTTCCATTTCCCGTATATCGGGCTTGGTTTTGGCGGCGGTATGACGCGCGGCCTTGTAAATTTAACGCACATTGGTGACCAAGACGATCCTAGTGAATTTTATACGTTTCCCTACGCGGAATTTGATTTGCTGTTCCCCGGTGAATACATGGTCAAACTGGGGTCCGGAGCGGGGGTTTACGCACGGTACTACTTTAACGACTCGCCAAACTGGTACAACAAGTTTTCAATCGGTATAAAATCGCACTCGTAAATAGGAACAGGCGCCGGTATGGGCGTTGAACATCCGCAGGATGTTGAGATAAAGGCCGGCGGGCATTGTACGCAATTTTATATTACCTTTAGGAGGGTAAAAGATGAGAAAGAACAGTATATGTTCACGGTTGACCGGCGCAGCAATAGCCGCGCTGGTTATGGGTTTCGTGTTGGCGGGGTGCGCGAGCGCGCCGCCAGTCAACGCCGTAATGAATACGGATGTTCCGGTTGAGGACCATGCCGTAATATTTTTCCATGCCGATATACAGGGCGTAGTGATTGACGGAGATGGGGCAAACTCCGGTGTGGCTTTGGTCGCTCCGGGAAGCCATACGGTTAGCGCATTTTATTATAAAGACAACTTTGGTTCTATAACCAAGTCGGATTATATCTCCTTTGATCATCGTTTTATAGCGGGACATTCTTATTATGTCTATCCCGATCTTACTTCCCCTTCATTTTTTCGTAGCGGCACCGTTAGTTTTTCAATCGCGGATGAAACCGATCCCGCAAATCAGACAACGAAGGAGGCTAAAGGGCGAGCAGCGAGAAGCGAAACGGTACGCGCCGCACAATACCCTGCAAAACCGACTCTCGGCGTTACCTACTGGAATATGATGCAGAAAGCCGAGAATGCGGGGCCGACACAATTTGAAGGCACATGGGTAGACCAGAATGATAACCCGATTACTTTTACGGGAAAAACGTATCAATTTGTCCGCCGTTTTAGCGAGTATATTCCCCCTACGTTTACGACAGCCGGTACTTTTGAGTTTACGGATACTACTATTACGTTAACCGAGCTCAAGACAACGGATAGGGGCCTGGGCGCGGGGGTTTTTTATGCTTATTTGAATAATGTGAAGAAACCCAAAACAACAGAGTACACCTATTCGTTTACCGGCGACAATAGATTGGTTTTGTCTCAGGGCAAGAAACAAATCGGTATTTATGTAAAGCAAAACTAGTTAAACGGCAGGGCAAAGATACAAGCGTGGAACGCAGGGACATACCGCCCGTGTTCCCCGCTTGTTTTAGCGAAACGCACCCCGCTGGGGCGTTGAACATCCGCAGGATGTTGAGATAAATGCCGGCGGGCATGGTACGCAATTTTATATTACCTTTAGGAGGGTAAAGATGCAAAAGAACAGAGTATGTTCATGGGCAATCGGTGCGGCGACAGCGGCGCTGGTTATGGGTTTCGTGCTGGCGGGGTGCGCGAGCGCGCCGGATTTGACGGGGGTT
>JAISZZ010000109.1 GCA_031284385.1 Treponema sp. | reverse complement strand
ATCAGCCCCGCCGATTTGAGAGCTTTCAAAGAAGCCGCCAAGATTGATTTGGGGTTAACGGAAGAGCAGCTTGAGATGCGTATACAAAATGGAGCGTTTAAGGAGATTTTTTAGGGGGATATGTATGGAAAAGAAATATAAGAGTGAAATACTACAAGTAATCCATGAAGACGCAGTTGGCAATTTTGAAGTTGGTGCGATTGATGCCCAAAAGATGAAAGAATTTGACAAGATGTGCCTTGTGGAAGAAGCGCCGGTGAATCCACGGCCGGTGCGTGTTCCATCCGCCACGGTCTACGCCGGGAAGCGATAGGCCTGATCCGCGTGGGCGGCGGCTATTTTAGTATGGGGCATGGGGGAAGCCCCCATACGCGCTTCTTCAAACATAATCCACAAGTAACGCGGTATAACTAACCTGAAACGTCCGCCGCGTGTGGGATAAATCCTCTTTTTTTACGGCCAAACGAATACCGGTGCGCGGGATATGGGACGTAAAACAAGCGCGTTACCGTTAGCCTGTCCGCGTTTTTTTAATCAGTCAGCAGGGTAAGGTGTAGGATACTACCGTGAAGACAAAAACTGAAATCACAAGTGTTTTAATCCCCCCCCCCCCCCGATGTAATGCTGTAAAAACTGGTATATCAAAAGGCCGTTCCGTAAATTCACGGGCAGGGAGCGGTCACGTATAATTTGGAACGCTATTATCCGGTGGAATTGAATGATTTAGTACGTTTAGGAAGAGACCATGACGGCGGTTATGTTGTTTCAAAAAGGCAAATTGAGAAAACAGATATACTGCTGAGTTTCGGTATAAATGATGGTTGGTCTTTTGAAACTGATTTTGAAAGGCGAAAACCTGTAAAAATATTCGCGTACGATTATTCCGTTTCAAAAAAATGTAAGCAAACTGAAATCAGGGATTATTTTGGATTCATGCTGGGGAGCTTTTTTGTGCTGCGACGTTCAAGGGTTAAGGAATACTGGAGAAAAATATCCGAAACAAAGCAGAATTTGAAGCGGCTGTACGGCTATTTTAGAGGGAAAGAAAACAGTAGCTTTATACCAAAATATTTAGGTGATTCCAATGTTGATGAATATATATCTTTTGATAAAATATTCAAAGAAATGTCAAATGTTAAAAATTTATCGATGTTTATAAAGATGGATATTGAAGGCGCCGAATATAAAGCCTTGCCGCGGCTATCCCCATATTTTGATAAAATAAATGGAATGGCGATAGAATTCCATGACTTAAATCATCGGAAAACATTTGAAGAAATAACAGCACCATTGTTGAATAATTATTATATCGCGCATATACACGCAAATAATGCAGGAGGCCATATAATAAATTCGCTTCTGCCTATGGTCATTGAAATTACGTTTATACATAAAAGTATGCTTCCGGGTGATGTGCGGTTGTCAACATATAAATACCCAATAAAAGGACTAGACTCTCCAAATATAGAAACTCTGGATGATATCGTATTGAATTTTGCCTGATTGAATTTGGCGAAAACGGAAGGTTCAAACCGGACGGATTACTGCAACCGGAACAGCAGTTCCGCCGGGTCTACTGTTCCGCCGCACGGCGGCCTCTGCAAAATAGAGTTTCTTTAAGAGCCACGATTTTGTCCGCCAGGGAGATTATCCAGCCCTCGCGGCATACGGGGACGGCGAACAATGTCCATGGCCACATATGGGTTTTTATGCACGAGTATTCCCTGCCGGATATTTCAAAAATTTCGCGTGCGTTCTTTGCGGCGATTGCGGGATGCGCCCAACCGTGCTTTATGTAGCGCAGGCCGGGAATATGCCATTCATACAAAAAGAAATCGTGCAAAAGGCCGGCACGTACCACGCATTTTTTATCAATGCCGTCTTTGTATTCCGCCATCGAAAAAGCTAACTCCGCGACCGCGACGCTGTGATCATAAATGCTTATGCTGCCATGTGAATAAATTTTTTTTGTTTCTAAAAAAATCTGATGTTCCAATATATCTTTCGCGTACTCATCAAACAGCGTCCTGTTTTTCATTCTATCTCCGTAACATCAGAAAAAACCGCGAAGCCTGTTATTTTTTTGCCTGTTTTTTTAGCTTCTAAGATTTTTTTACAGCTAAAAATAATATCCGCGGTGAATACCGTTATAAAAACAATATCAATGATAAAAAGATATTTCCCAAAAAGTCCGGCAATGTCCGTCATAAAATTCCAGTAAAAATAAACCACAAACAACGTTATGATTCCAAAAAAAAGTGATATGGTAAGACATATTCTTCCCTGAAAATGACACCATTTAGTATGAGGGTAGGTTGTGTAATCCCAGCATTTTACATTAAAACATTTTTCCAAAAACAGCGCTACGGCATATTCAACAAGCGTGCATACAGAGGAACCGGCAAAAAAAACAAACGGCGGATACGGCTTGAAGCGCGAGCATATCAGATAAATGGCAATACCGCCGATTGCGTGGCATAGAACGAAAGGCCCCTTAAAAAAACCCTTGTTTACAAATTTTCTTCGGACAATGGTTTCCTGTATGGTTTCAAGCGCCCAGCCGGTAAAACCTAAAAAAAAAATATAAAGACATACTTTTCCATAAAATCTGGTTTATGCCGCCGCCTTAAACCGCCTCCATGTCAAACATTTTTTCAATGTCCGGCTCTTTTTCGTAAGTTTCCGCCTCGTCAAATTTGATGCCACCGTCCTCTTCTGGCTGACTGTCGAAATTTCGCGCATTCATTATCAGCATTTGCAGGCGGTTTTCTATGTTCGCGTAACTCGTGTCCGGGTCATAATCAAGCGGCAGCACCTGTATCCCTGGATACTCCTCTTTGATCGGTTTTATCAGGCCGCGCCCGCAGACATGGTTAGGCAGGCAGCCAAAGGGCTGGAGTATGACAAAAGAGCGGATGCCTTCCGCGGCGTGGTGCAAAATGTCGGCAGCCATTAAAAAGCCTTCACCGGACTGTATGGAATGATGAATTATGTGGTCGCTCAACGCGGCCATTTCGTTCAGCCGCAGGGCTGGTTCGTACAAGGGATGCCGCGCCGCTATTTTTTCCATCAAGTTTAGCGCGTAATCCATGTAAGCATCCCCGCCAAAAACGTACAGCATATTTCCCAGCGAATGCCTCACTTTAAAGTCTTTTATCTCGGAAATAGTGTGGAACAGCATCAAATTACGGTAAATATCGTACATTCGCGGCAGTTCTACCTCCATGTTGTTCTTTTCGAGGTATCTTTCGATGTTATAGTT
>JAISZZ010000064.1 GCA_031284385.1 Treponema sp. | reverse complement strand
TGTTCGAGGAGGATGTGTACGCCGCTTTAAGTCCCGCCGCCTGCGCCGGGGCCCGCCGGCTTAAGGGCGGGCCGGCGCCGGAGGAAGTCCGCCGTCAAATCGCGGAACTGCGAAAATTTGCGCGATGAACGGGGCGGCCCGTAATTGACCGTTTATGGCCGGCTTTTACTTAATAGAGTTGTTCAAAAACTTCAGTTTTTGAACAACTTCCGCTTAAAAACAGCAAAATGCACAGCATTTGCTGCGACTTGTGGGAGAACCCATAAGGTTGTCGAACAAGTCCAATATCAAAATAAATGGACTAATGGGCTGTACAAAATTGGCTCAGATATTTCATATATATCTGACATTGCGGTGGCTTGCAATTTGATGGAATAATCCGTGGCAGCAAAATTGCCGAAACGACTGCCCTAGCCGAACATAGTCCTAGCCGTTTTAAAAGCGAATCGTATACTGGACTGCCGTGCGGTATAAAATATTTTGCAAAGTGACCGCTGTATGGCGGACGGTTTCGACTGCTTTTATATATTCATTCTCACAGAAATTGAAACAAAAAAACCATTACCTGCATTTCCGCCATACATTGAATCATCGGAATATACATTCGATTCAAATAATGTTTCCCATGCGATTGTTTCATATCCTTCCTGACTGTTAAATATCCAGCCGCCACTTATTTCAAATAATCGGAATATCCTAAAACTCCCATATATTGTATCATAACTTATGCTGTATTTCCATCCATCAGAACGCATTACATTACTTGAATCCCTTTTTATTCCTATACCCAATCCTATTATTTCGGTTAATGGATTTTCATTTTTAAAATAACGGTACAATAAAAAAACGTCATATTTAGGCGAACCTGCTTTGAGATTTAAACTAACCGGCGATTTGGGCGCAATGGTCATCCAAGCCCCCGGTATAAGGCCAAATCTAATCCATTCATATTTCCATGACAAACTTATTGCGGGAGTTGGCCATAATAACCATGACCCCCCATTATCCAACGTTAGGCCAATATCCATAACTATCAAACGTACGCCAATATCCATCGAAAAATGCACGCCTTTTACTAAATCATACGAATATCCTGCCATACCCATAAATGTACGCAATCCGCCATATAGCGGTTTATCTGTCGTGGCAATAAATGCGGCATTGATTGTGTGGCGGTTTATTTTTTGAGCGCTTGATAAGGCCGCAGTATGATATAAATTTGGAAAATCAAGAGGGGCGTTAGTTAATATTTGTGGAGTATATATTACTGAGATAGAAAATAATTTGTCTCTTTCATTAGGGTTCAAACGATATAACGATAGGCCGCCAATAGCATTATGGACTTGAATATCATCGAGAGAAATAAATGTATAGGAGAATATGGGCATATAAAACGTTTTTGGAGTATTTGTATTTTGGTCTATATTTGCATTATCATTTTCTATTGGATCACAATAAATGGAAACAATGCCTATAAAAAACAGAACGATAGTAAAAATCGTAAATTTATTCATATCACTTCCTTTGTGTGCATAATACTTTACCATTAACTTTTCGTCAATTATCCGCAGTGGGGGTTTAATACCCCGCCGGAAGCCTCCAGTCCAAAGGGCGGATTGAACACCTGTGGGAGAGCGCCTGCAAAGCCGCCTGCCGGTCTGGTTCGCTCTGAATGGCGTTACCACGATGAAACACAGGTCAACACCGCCCTCCCGCGGTTCATCATCGAATTCTAATTAGAGCCCTTCAGGGTTGAACGCGGGATTGACAGTAAAATTTCGTAAAAACCAAAAATCGGATTATTTTGTAATTTTTAATATTTGCAACTGGATTTTAGGCATAATTGCACATAACTATCTTTTAGAATAATCCCCCTGCTAATTAGCTTACAATTTCATCCACACTTTCCGTGAAACGGTTCAGCAGACACGCAAGATTCCGCGAATTTTCTTCGCCAAATCGCTCAATAATACGCATCATCAGATCGTCTATACTTTTTTCAGCGTTATCGATGGATATTTTTCCCTTTTTTGTCAGCGTAATAACAATTTTACGGCGGTTACTGGGGTTTATCTCACGCTGGATATAACCTTTCTTTTCGAGACTGCCCAGCATTTGACTCACCGCCGCCTTTGAAATTACCAAACTTTCGCACATAGCGTGATGGGTCGTTTGTTTCGCCTGCGAATGTCCGTCTTTGGCACGGGAATTGATACAACCGAGCGCAGAAAGTTCAAATAACGAAAGGCCGCCGTTATCAGCATCCCGAGCGGTATGCGATATCACCATACTTGTCTTTTTGAAACGAAAAAGAGAATGTATTAAATCATGCCTCAGATCGTTGCTCATAACCGTCTTTGTTACTCCATAATGTTCGAGTTTCTTTAAATAAGCGAATACCCAAAATGATAGCCGCTACAGTTGTCAAAGCATCGGCAAGCGGCTGGCAATACATAAATCCGTCAAAATGCCAAAAATAATCCAAAATAAAAAGGAACGGCAGATAAAATAGAAAATCACGTCCTAGTGTTACGATTGCCGCCAAAACCGGCTTTCCCAGAGCTTGAAATGTTACCATCAGCGTCATTTGAACACCGGTAAACGGCAATGCCCAAACTGTTGCACGCAGCAGCTTTGTGCCGGCATCTATCGTGCCGGAATCCCGTATAAAAAGCGTTATAAGATTATGTCCAAAAACCGCGAAAACAATCGAAAAAAATAGCGACAGCGCCGTTGTGTAAATCGCGGTAATACGGAGCCCGCTTCTAAGCCGCTGATAATTTTTAGCGCCATAATTGAAACCGGCAAACGGCTGGTATCCCATCGCTAGAGCCATGATGAGCATGAAACTTATCGCGCCGATCCGCTGGTTTATACCGTTTCCGGCAACGACAAAATCGCCGTAGCTCGCGCCGACACGGTTTTTGAAAATGAGCGTAAGGAACTGTAAAAAAATAAAATGCTGTGCATTTTATTTTAATTGCTTATGCAATAAGGAAATAACATGACCATTTGGTCATGTTATTTCCTTACAGTTCCTAACTGTCATGGCTATATTTGAAAGAACGGACGGTATGCCGATTTTAAGTATTTCCACATAGAGGCGGGCATTGGGCTTAAAATCTTTTGGATGTATCGAAAGTGCCGTTCTACGCGAAACAAGATGGAGGCAAAGATAGATGACTGATGCCGCTGTCCCTATAACCGTGGCCCAAGCCGCGCCGGCCGCGCCCCAGTTCATAATCAAAATGAATATCGGGTCGAAGCTAACATTTATCACTATGCCCACAAGCATTCCACGCATCGCTGTTCCGGTTGCGCCCTCACTGCGAATTACCCCCGAAAGAGCTATATTAAGCAGCGAAACGGCTATAAATGCGCTAATAATGGAAAAGTATTCATCGGCATACACAAATATAATTTCGCTTGTGCCGCTGACACGGAGAATGGGGTTTTTGAGTAGCAGCAGCGCCGCCGTCATAAAAATCCCCATTCCCAAAGTTGGGAATGAACGCCGCCGCGCAGGTTCGTTTCGCATCTTTGTCTTTGCGCGCGCCCAAAAGACGGGAAATATAACTTGACGTGCCAACGCCAAAAATGTTTCCAAGCCCCTGTGAAACTATAAAAAGCGGCATTGCCAGCGAAATACCTGCCACCATGTTCGGATCTCCGGTTTGCCCGATAAAAAATGTATCGGTCATATTATAAATCATCTGGGCAATCATTCCCAACATCATGGGTAAAGCCAGCTTGATGATAGCTATAGCCGGTTTTTCCCGTCCTAAGCGAAATGCTATCATTAGTCACGCCTGTAACCTCTCAAAAAGTAAAACTATTAACAATTAAGTTATGAATTATTAAGGAATGTCAATACTGAATGAAAACGCTTTTCCCGTGAGATGTTCACGCCGACGGAGAAATTTGTACAGTTTTAGATTTTTTCTGCCGATAAAGAATCGGAGTTGTGTTTTTGCTTCGATTTTATGTCAAATTAGGTATTTTTTTTCTCTTGGTTTTATTTTGGCAGCCGGTCATTTTTGCTGAAGAGAGCGTTCAGTTTTTTGAAAAGATGGAAATAGTCCAAATCATAAATTGGGATGCTGAAAAAGATGTTTTAAAATATGAATTTGTCATTCAAAAAAAGGACGAAACAGGGAGCGGTTACACAACGGTTTCTGATTTTTCCACCGAAAAAACCACCGTTGAACTTTCATTAACGCCGGGCGAATACCGTTACCGCGTCATCGTTTACGATCTTTTGGGAAGAATGCGCCCCGCGCCCGAATGGTCGCGGCTTACCGTATTTCCCGCATTGCAGCCAGAAATCGTATCCGTAAATCCGCCCCATATAGACATTTCCAATTTCTCAGGCGATGTAGAAATCGAGCTAACCGGCGAAAATCTTGTGGAAAAGGCGGAAGTGTATTTTACGCCTGCGGAGGCCGGATTGCGGGCCATATTGCTTGACGAGGCTCTGTACACTCCAAATTCTGACGGGAAAAGCGCGGTGTTGAAACTTAAATATCCGCTTGAAACTGGTTTTTATGATATAGTTATAAAAAACCCAGGCGGGCTTTCTACGGCATGGCGGAATTATAAAATAACTGACGGATCCGAAATTCCAGTCCAGTCAAAGCCCTCAATTAAAATTGTGGTGGCGGGCGGATATACGGTGCTGATTCCGCTTGTCGGCGCTCTCAACAATATTATTAAAGAACCTATATACCCGCTGGGTTTTACAGCTCGTTTGGGCGCAAACAAAAATATCGAACCTTATGGGATATTCGGTCTCGAAACGGCATTGTTCTGGCATTTCTTGGGCGGGATAAATGATTTGTCCGTCAAATCGGGCAATTTGATGGATGTTCATATCGGTCTACTGTATCAAATAAAACTGTTCAACGAAAAAGCCGCGCTTAATTTTCGGATTGGCGGCGGCCTTTCATATATTGCCGGTATACAATTTTCTGAATCTATCACATCCCAATTCAGCGCCAACGATACCGTGCTGTCAACAATCGCCGGCTCGCTGTCATTCTCGTGGTTTTTTTACCGGACATTATTCATTGATTTGGGCTTCGAGTACAAACAACTATTTTCTATCAATGATGATCCCCAGCCCGCCTATATCCGCCCTTCAATTTGTTTCGGCAGCCGTTTATAATACCGGTGATCCCGCTGGATCAAGGTGCTGTTCTAGCGCCGCTCTGATGCCGGCGGAAATCGTCTCGGACTTTTGGGTGATAAAGTTGTAGTAGACAAGCACAAGGCCGCCCTTAACGCAGAGTCGTCCGTTCTGCCAGGCCTCGTGCTTTATTGAAAAAGATTTTCATCGAACTTACCGGTGCGGTTTCCGTTAAAAAAGTAGGTTACGCGACCGAATTTTTGCGCTTCGCTGAATGTCAATGTGCAGACCCCGTTTGCCGCCAGATACTCGCCCATCGTGCGGTCAATGTTGGGCAGGAAGCTGCTAGTTCCGATGATAGGAGAGGGGGGGGGGGGGGCGATTTCCATACTCATTGTTGCACATAGCTGCCTTTTCGTCCGTCCCCCCTGCGCTCCATAACCGCCTATCTGTTGCCTAAACTTGACCCATAAAATCGAACATTTCCCTATAGTTGTAGAGGGTATAGAATTTCTGTAGACCCAGCCAAATTGTTTTTACACCGGGCGGACCGTCGCTTGGGGCTCGTATGGGA
>JAISZZ010000029.1 GCA_031284385.1 Treponema sp. | reverse complement strand
GTCATGCCCGCGTGAAACAAGATCGTTTACCGCGATAGGCGTCGTTATCTCGTGGCAAAACACGGCGTCCAGCCTGAGCGTCCACGTATCCGGCGCGGGCTTGTCCGCCAGATGCGCCTCGAAAATCTTTTCCGCTAATGTATAACCCATGTTCAAATTGTAAACGCCGCTTTTATTATCATCAAGAGGCCTATATAAAGCGAGTCAGCGATTTATCATCCTGAATATTATTCAAATGAGCTATTGCAAAACTTCCAAGCGCGGTTATTATTATGTCAATAAACGCGCCGATAGAAATTAAATAAAAAGCTATTGGTTTTAATATTAAATAACCGGTTTCAAATCCGTGTCCATACCGCGCACATAGCAGCGCGAGCGCGGTAAAGGCGGCATCTGAGGAATTACGCGCAAGCATAAATGATAAACAGAATGCGGTAAATCCAATGTATATTAAGTCGTGGCCCGGAATGCTTAAACTTGAATACGATTTAATAATTACTATAAACGCGACACAGGCGACCATCGCGCTTCCCGATCTGCCGAATGTTGAAAATAATGCAAGTGTAATTGAACTTGATCTTCTGCGAACTCTTAAATTCTCTTTTAAGTGCATCATCAATACTGGAATCGTAAAATTATAATCGCCTGAAAAAAATGCGGCTATGGCGGGGCCTAAACATCCATAAAGAACTTTCCATGGATTTTTTATACGTTTAATAAAAAATAACAACGAAGGCAGAATAACAAAAGCTAAAATAACGCAGAATATTAAAAGCATACGGATTATAGATACAAATACGCCGGAATTAAAAGCGTCTTTATATTGCACCGCCCAAAAAGCCGCAAGTGATATTATTATCAATCCTAGTATTTCAGAAAAAAATGTAGCTATATGAAAAAATATTCTTGACAGAGCGTCTATCAGCGATATTACTTGTTTAGTATAGTTTCTGTCATAACAGAGTCCCAAAGCAAGAAAAAACGCGAATATGCACATCGGAAAAATATAAATGCCGCCGCTGAAAAGAACGGTGAACATATTTGACGGAAATATATCCAGAAGATTCTGTGCGGGTGAAAAAAATATTTCTTCTGACTGATGTTCAATCAGCACCGGTATTCTAGCGGGCGAGAAAAGCAGTGTTACGCCGATTCCGAGTGATATTAAAAAAAGTGATATTCCGGCGATTGTTAAAAAAGAACGTATTAGTACCCGCCAGAATTTATTATCCTGCCGCAGCTCGTAGATGCCAATCGTTAATGAGAATACAATTATTGGCAGCGCGGTATAGCGCCCCATACCTATCGATAAATCTTTAAAAAAAGTTAAAACCCGCAGCACGGAAGGATTGTTTTCAGGCAGAATAAAACCAAGTATCAATCCAAAAACAGCGCCAATAATCAACTTCACCCAAATTTTCATTTTTTTATGCTACATCAAAACATAGCCCTAAATCAACCTGCCGCGCTGACCCATAGGAGATACAACCGGTATCTCGCATCCAGAAAGAACGCCGGGACATCTTGAATGACCCGGTTTTCGATTTCTACTTCTTAATGTCTTTGAGATAGTATTTATCACTTGAAAAATACTCTTTTGTTAGTTTCGCTATTAGGGGGCTCAAGAGTAAAACCGTGATCATATTGGGCAGAATTATCAGGGCGTTGGTTAGGTCAAGCACTGCAAGAATTGCGTCCAGCCCGAAAAATGCGCCCAGCATGATGCTCAATGTGTAAATGACGCGGGTATATTTGGAAATCTTTGTGTTGAAAAAAAATTCCACCAGTTTTTCGCCATACCATATAACCGCGATGATGCTGGAAAGCACAAAAAGAAATACGGAGATGGTAACAATATAACCGCCAACATCGCCGAATACTTGTTGAAAGGCCACAGTGGGCATGGTAAGAGCCACATCGGGGCCGACTTCTTTCCATACGCCGCTGGTCAAGACTACGAGTCCCGACAAAGTACAGATGGATCCGTCCACCAGAACTTCAAATACACCCCAGAGCCCTTGACGTACCGGATGGTCGGTAACTGCGGCGGCGTGAGCGATTGGAGCCGAACCCATACCGGCTTCGCAGGAATAGGTTGCCCGTGCGAGCCCCATACGGATGGCCATGGATACCCCTGCGCCGATAAAACCGCCGGTAGCGGCTGTTCCGGTAAATGCCGACTTGAAAATCAGCGCCAGACTAGGGAATAGATTCCCGATATTGGCAAAAAGCACGATGAACGAACCGATTAAATACAGGATACACATGATAGGCACGAGCTTGTCGGCGGTTTTGGCGACTCGAATGAGTCCCCCCAACACGACAGCTCCCACCAGTATCGTCAGGATAACGCTGCTGACATACCTGTTGACCCCTAGATTTTCGGCGTTTTGGATGAGGGATATGGATTGCGTCGCGATGGACGGCAAGTAGTATATCATAGCCACGAATGCCCCTATCCGTGCCATAACCTTGCCCACGGATTTTATTGGGAAGCCCTTAGTCATGTAGTAACCGGGGCCTCCGATATAGTGGCCGTCTGCGTTTTTCTCGCGGTAATATACCCCCAACACAACCTCGCTGAATTTCGTGGCGCCCCCTACAAGGAATATAATCCACATCCAGAAAATAGCGCCCGGTCCGCCATAGGCAATGGCTGCCGGAACTCCTACAATGTTTGAAGCGCCGATAGTCGAAGCCATGGCGGTAGCTGCGGCCTGAAACGGGCTTACCGTACCTTCCCCCTTGCCCTTATCGAGGATTTTACCGAAAGTCTGCTTCATTATGTAGGGCAGATGCCGCACCTGAAAAAACTTGAGCCTCACGGTGAGATAAATTCCCCCGCCTACCAGCACAAACAAGAAAAGAATATTCCAGAAAAAACCTGAAATAGCGCCCACTACCGCAAAAAAATGATTCATAACACACTCCTTTATATGGGATGGACACCGCCTGCAAACACGCGGGCAGAGTCATTAGGGCAACGCTGTCTTAGGGTAACAGATTGCTTTCATAATCAAAAAGCCTACTCGTCCAGCAATGCGCGGAAGAGGTCAACAACAGCAGGGATGACGGCATCGTTAAAGTCGAATCCGGCTGTGTGTATGGGAGCGCGATCTTCGCCGGTGCCGACACCGTACATGGCGCCCCGCGTCCGTTTAAGAAACCACGCAAAATCCTCAGAGCCCCGGATGGGGACATCCGCTTCCCATAGGCTCAACCCAAGCCGTTTAGCCGCCCGGCGTATCTTATCGGCACTTTCATTGTGGTTGACTGTAGCAGGAACGCTGTCCCGGAAGGAAAAATCGTATTCCAACCCATATTGGGCGGCCAATTCCTTCGTTTTACCCTCGATTCGCTGCCGCAGCTCTTCCAATTCGCGGTCAAACTGGCTGCGGATGGTCAACATAAGGCGGCCTTCACTTGCGGCCATGCCGAAGGCTTCCTTCCCTGCATGAATCCCGATGATCGTACACATCACCAGTCCCTGATAAAGTTCGGGCGCGGTAAATTCTGGGATACTCTTGATTAGCTCCGCGATGGCAAAACATGGGTTGCGTCCATCTTCGCTCTGGCTGGCATGGGCGGGAATCCCTGTTAAATGGATTATCATGCCGGTAGAACCGCAACAAGCCGTGCCGTCTATCATCGTAATGAGGTTTTCAGGCAGCCCCGGCACATTGTGGCAGGCGAATATTTCGGCAATATTCGCTTCATCCATCAGGGGGGCGCACTCTATCGCTCCTTCGACGGTTTCTTCGGCGTGTTGAAACACGAAATAGATATTTTGATTTGCCCCATGCTTGTTAATTTCCAGCGCTAATGCGGCTAAACAGGCGCTATGCCCATCGTGTCCGCATTTGTGGGCAACTCCGGGGTATTGAGAGCCGTAGGGAATATCGATGGTCTCGTCAATGGGCAGCGCGTCAAAGTCCGCCCGAAAGGCGACATTCCGCCTGCCCTCGCCGGCACGGTAGAGTGCGTAAAACCAGCGGCCACGGTCTACGATTTCCAAGGAGGTATGTTGACGCAAAAAATCAATCAAATGCCCCTTGGTCCAAGTCTCTTGCCCCGAAAGTTCCGGATGCCGGTGTAATTCGCGGCGTAACTTTACCGCCAGTTCCAAATGCTCGTTTTCCATTCCTTTTTTATTCCTTTTAGCTTACATTTGTTCTGTATTTTACATTATGGTATGAATTGCCGGCTTAATACAAGACTGCGGATCGTAAGGTTGCGGCCATTAAGGGAATGAACATTGGGGAAATTCTGGAAAAGACGCGTATCACACATAGCACAAATACTGTATCAAAGAAGCACTGATTTATGCACATTCGCATAAATCAGCGCTTCCTTAAGGACAATGCTGTCCTGAATTGTTGCCCGTTAAACTATTCCCAGGTGTTTTAAATGTGGCGAAAACAGGCTAAAAACCTGTTTTCGCGTGAATCACGCGGCTATTCGCTGAAACGGAAACGGACAACCACAATGCCACTGTGGCCTGCTCCGCCTGATTTTATAGTGTTGCCGCCTGCAAAGCCGCCATCGCCATAGTAATCGCCTGTTTTGGCGGTTTTACCACTCCCGCCGCCATCGCCGCCTCTCGAATAGGTAGCCGTTCCTACGGCCGTCTGAATCCAACTAGCGCCGTTTGATGAGGCTGTCCAGCCTGCGCCGCCCGCACCAGGCGTCTCATGATAAGTACCAGAAGCATTGTCGCCAGCGCCGCTAGCGCCGCCGCCGCCGCCGCCAGCGTCAGTCTTATCCGCATAACCGCCATTGCCGCCGCTATTTCCTAACAGTCCGCTGTCAATCGTAACAGTAGATTCGGATGATGTATTTGTATTGCCGTCGCCGCCCCGGCCTTGACCGTAGTCTTTTCCGGATGCACCGCCGCCACCGCCTGAACCGCCGGGTAAACCTTGAAGCATCGACCCAACTTCAACTTGTGCAGATCCTCCTCCTCCTCCTCCCGGCGCATATAGCGAGTCAAAACGTGAGTGGGTACCATTAGCTCCCTGTTTTCGTACCGTACCGCCGTCGCCGCCTGAACCTACGACAACAGTGCTTGGTTGTGGTATGGTTTGACCGGTTTTATACAACAAACCGCCCGCGCCGCCGCCCCCCGCAAAATCTGCACCATTATTAGCGTTTGCATCACCGCCTGAGCCGCCCCCGCCGCCCACTATCAGTACATCGCCAGTTAAACTACTAGTCCACCGCCCGCTAGTAAAGGCTAAGGTTTGCGATCCGGTAGTTGTGAATATGTGTACCTCGTCCCAATACCTGTTTTCACCTGTCTCGGTTGCTAAAAACTTTATTGTCTGACCGCCTGCGGCCATCAGTGTAGCGGCTGCAGTCTTTTTGCTTACGGCGACAGTGTAGGTATAATTTTTTCCGGTAGTTGGCGAAGTTACGGTAAATGTAGCCTTGTTTCCGCTGTTCCCACCGGTAAAACTTGTAAGGACGTTGCTCGATGGTGTTACCGTAGGCGTTCCCACAGTGCTTGTCGCCGTCAAACTGGCCTTTACCGTGTCATTACTACTGCTGGAATCAAGCACAACAAAGATGGGCAGCGCCACTGTGTAGTCTTTAATCGTACCGCTAAGACCGGATGCCAACTTTGTCGTCATACTGCCGTACTGCACCTTTACCTCACTTATCCCTATCCAGTGCGCGTATAACGTTTTATCACCGTCAACAACCGTGTTTTCGCCAAACACGCTGCCGCCGGAAGCGTTTGCGGTACTCCACCCGTCAAACTGGTA